>CAADGB010000112.1 GCA_900696455.1 uncultured delta proteobacterium | reverse complement strand
GGCCGGGAGTCCGGCCGTCGCAGGGAGGGCGCCGCGGCGGGCTCCGCCCGACGAGGGAGGGCGGCACGCCCTCCCCTCGCGCGACGTCGTCGCGCCGGCCGGGAGTCCGGCCGTCGCAGGGAGGGAGCCTCGGCGGGCTCCGCCCGACGAGGGAGGGCGGCACGCCCTCCCCTCGCGCGACGTCGTCGCGCCGGCCGGGAGTCCGGCCGTCGCAGGGAGGGAGCCGCGGCGGGCTCCGCCCGACGAGGGAGGGCGGCACGCCCTCCCCTCGATCAGATCGCGACCATGTTCATGACCTCGTCGAACATGCCCTCGAACAGGATGCCGGTGAAGTAGCGCTCGGCGGCGTCGGGCAGGATGACGACGATGGTCTTGCCGGCGTGCTCCGGCCGGCGGGCGAGACGATCGGCGACGTGCATGGCGGCGCCGCACGAGATGCCCGACAGGATGCCCTCCTCGCGGGCGAGACGACGGGCCATCGCCACCGCCTCGTCGTTGGAGACGTGCTCGACCTGGTCGACGATCTCGAGATCGAGGTTCTTGGGGATGAAGCCGGCGCCGATGCCCTGGATCTTGTGGGGCGACGGCTTGAGCTCCTCGCCCTTGAGGCGCTGCGAGATGACCGGCGAGTGGATGGGCTCGACCGCCACCGAGTGCAGCGGCGTGCCGCGCACCCGCTCCCAGTACCGCGAGACCCCGGTGATCGTGCCGCCGGTGCCGATGCCGCTGACGAAGAGGTCGACCTTGCCGGCGGTGTCCTCCCAGATCTCGGGGCCGGTCGTGGTCTCGTGGACCCGCGGGTTGGCCGGGTTCTCGAACTGGCGCATGAGGACGTAGCGCTCGGGGTCGCCGGCCGCGATCTCCTCGGCCTTGGCGACGGCGCCCTTCATGCCCTGCGGGCCGGGGGTGAGCACCAGCTTGCAGCCGAACGCCGCCAGCACCTTGCGCCGCTCCATGCTCATGGTCTCGGGCATCGTGAGGACGCACTCGATGCCGCGCGACGCGGCTGCGAACGCCAGCGCGATGCCGGTGTTGCCGCTGGTGGCCTCGACGATGGCCTTGCCCGGGCCCAGCAGGCCCTTCTCCTCGGCGTCCCAGACCATGGCCGCGCCGATGCGGCACTTCACCGAGTAGGCCGGGTTGCGACCCTCGATCTTGGCCAGCACCGTGGCGCCCGCGCCCTCGGTGATGCGGTTGATCTTGACGAGCGGGGTCCGCCCGATGCTCTTCGAGTTGTCCTCGAACCAGTTCGCCATGGGCGCCACTGTAGCAGAGATCCGTCCGCTGTTGCGGACAATATCCGCTATGACGGACGCCACGCCGGGCCCGCCCGGCCGACATCCGGGCGCCACATTAAGGTAGGGCTGGTCGGTGCGTCGCCCTCGCCCTGCCGTCCTCGCCCCCTCGACCGTCGTGCTCCTCACCGCCGGCGCGCTGCTCGCCGGCTGCCGGCCGGGGGCGCCCGCGGCGCCGGCCGCGCCGGCCGGGGGCTGCCTGCCGCTGCCGGGCACGGCGCGGGCCAGCCTCCGCCTCGCGCCCGACGGCCGCGCGCTCTACTGGCACGAGCGGGTCGCGTTCTACGGCTACCGCTCCACCTGGCCGGCGCTGCGGGTGGCGCGCTGGGAGCTGGGGGCGGCCGCGGCCGCCGAGGTCGTCGACGGCGCCGGCGCCCCCTTCCGCGTGCTGGGCGACGGCGCCGTGGTCGCGGTCGGCGAGAGCGGCGTGGTGGTGGCGCGCGCCGGCAACGCCGAGCTGGTGTCGGCGCACGATCGGATCGAGCACCTCGAGGTGCTGGCCGACGGCGCGACCGCGATCTACCTCGCCGCCGGGGCGCTGTGGCGGCAGCCGCTCCACCGGGTCGCCGCCCGCCGCCTGGCCGCGGCCGAGGCCCTGGCCGGGCTCGACGGCGACCGCGTCGTGTACTGGCGCGAGGGCGCGCTGTGGAGCCAGCCCGCCGGCGGCGGGGTCGAGCGCGCGGAGGCCGTGCCCGACGGCGAGCTGGTCAAGGTCCTCGACGGGGCGGCGATCGTCGTCCGCGCCGACGGCGTGGCGGTGCAGCCGCTGGCCGGCGGCCCGGCCCGCCTGGTGCTGCCCGGCACCTGGGAGGTGCGACCGGCCCCCGACGGCGTGCGCGCCATCCGCAAGGACGGCGCGCGGATCGAGGCCGCGATCGTGACCGCCGCCGGCGCCGATCGCCTGCCCGGCGTGCGCGGCGGCGCCGACCTCGTGGGATTCGTCCGACTTCCGGACCGACGGGTCGCCTACCTGGTCGGCCACGACACCGACGGCGACGGCGAGCTCACCACCGGCGACGAGGACGACCTGTGCGTGGGGCCGGCCGACGCGCCGCTGGCGGTGACGCCGCGGACCGCGCCGCTGCGGCTGGCCGCCGCCGCCCCCGCCCTCGACCGCCTGGCCGCCGACCTCGGCCTCACCCGCTGGCGGGTGTCGGGGCTGGGCGAGGTGCCGCTGGTGACCTTCGAGGGCGGCGACCGCCGCCACGATCAGGCCCGGCGCTGGGCCGACGTCGGCCGGGTCGGCCTCGCCGTCGCCGCCGCCACCGGCGATCCGGCGCTCAACGTCGTGATCGAGTACGGCGACGGTGGGCGCGCCCTGTCGGAGTGGGACGCCGGCGCCGGCGCCCGGGTGCGCTGGGCCGGCACCGGCATCGCGCTGGTGCCCGATCCGGCGTCGTACGTGCTCGAGCTCCAGCTCGACACCCTGACCCGCGACGACGACGGCCTCGTCACCTGCGCCGGGTCGCTCACCAGCCGCGCCGATCGCCCGCTCACCGACCTCGTGATCGACTGCGTCGGCGGCGACGTCGACACCCCGGTGCCGGTCTTCCCCCGGGTGCTGGCGCCCGGCCAGACCGCGCGCTTCTCCGGCACCACCGCCGGCGACCCCGGCGGCGTGCTCGTGGCCTCGGTCCACCGCCTCGCCAGCGGCGAGACCTTCCTCGCCCACGAGCCGGCGCGGGCCGGGCGCTACGCCCGGATCGCGGCGGCGGCCGCCACCGTCCTCGACCGGACACGGCTGACGCTGTGGGACTGGTCGGGCGGCGCCGAGGTCACGCTCGAGCTGTGGGCGCCACGCGACTTCGGCGAGTACTCGAGCACCGCCCGCGAGCTCGCCGCCGCGCTCGCCCACGAGCTCCTGGCCCGGGTCGATCGCGCCGACTTCCTGGGCGCGCCCGACGCCGCGCTGGTGCTCACGATCCACGCCGGCGGCGCCACCTGGACCTTCGACGGCGCGACCCTGACCGAGGGCGGCGACTGATCAGGCGGGCGCGCCGCCGGCCAGCCCGATCAACTTGTCCGGGTTGCGGACGAAGTAGACGGCCCGGATCTGCCCGTCGTCGACGTCGAGCAGGATCGCGGTGGTGACGGCGCCGCCCTCGCGCAGCACCAGCGCCGGCAGGCCGTTGAGCTCGCGGAGCTCGGGCACCGCGGCGGCGCCGCCCTTGCGCGCCAGGCCGACCAGGAGCCGGGCCACCCGCTCGGCCCCGTGCACCGGCCGGCGCGCGGCGCGGGCGTGGCCGCCGGAGTCGGCGCGCGCCACCACGTCGGCGGCCAGCATGCGCTCGAGCGCCCGCAGGTCACCGCTGGCGCACGCCGCCATGAACGCGCCCAGGGTGCGAGCGTGGGCCTCACGATCGACCGGGCGCGGCCGCGCGTCCTTGACGTGGCGGCGGGCGCGGGCCGCGAGCTGACGGCAGGCCTCCTCGCTCTTGCCCAGGATGGCCGCGACCTCGGCGTGGCTGTAGTCGAAGACCTCGGCGAGGAGGAAGGCGGCGCGCTCGGCGGGCGCGAGGCGCTCGAGCAGCACCATGAACGCCATCGACAGGGTGTCGGGATCGGCGTCGGGCCCGGTCGCCACCGGCTCCGGCAGCCACTCGCCGACGTAGGTCTCGCGCCGCACCCGGGCCGAGCCGAGCTGGTCGAGGCACAGCCGCGAGACGATCGTGACCAGGAGCGCGCGCGGCGACGCCACCTCGGCGTGCGCCACCGCCAGCCAGCGCAGCCGCGCCTCCTGCAGGACGTCCTCGGCGTCGGCGGCCGAGCCCAGCATGCGGTAGGCGATGCCGTGGAGCAGCCCCCGGTGCTCCTCGAACACCGCCAGCGGCGCGGGGACGGGCTCGGCCTCCACGACGATCATGGTAGCCCACCCGCGTCGAGCTGCGCCGGCGTCGCCGCGGGCAACGCGGGCCGCGGCCCGTCGAACCAGCGCAGGAAGCCGGCCCAGCGCCGGGTCGCGACCAGGGTGGTGACGGTGCCGCGGCAGATCGCCTCCTTGATCCACGCCGCCGGGCGCCCGCGCAGCGCGCCTCGGTTGCCGCCGGCGCGATCGCGGCGCTGCACGACGCCATCGCCACGGCCGAGGCTGGCGCACACCAGGACGTCCCCGAACGAGAACGCGGCGGGCGCGCGCCCCCGCACCACCCGCGCCAGGTTGTCGGCGACGTGGGCGCCCATGGGCATCGCGATCTTGCAGGACATGACGACCGGCGCTCCCACCGGCACCGCCGGCACCGCAGCGTCGCCGGCGCCCCAGATCCACGGCGCGTCCGCCACCGCCAGCGTGTCCGCGACCAGCATGCGCCCGGCGCCGTCGACGGCGAGCCCGGCCACCGCGGCCAGGGGTGACGCCGCGAAGCCGGCCGTCCACAGCACGGCGCCGCCGTGGACGAGGCCGGCCGCCGTGACCACGGCGCCCGGCTCGACGGCGAGCGCCGGGGTCTCCTCGACGAGCTCGACGCCGCGCCCGACCAGCGCCGCCCGGACGTGCGCCGCCGCCGCCGGCCCGAGCGCGCCCTCGCCGACCCGCCCCCGGCACACCAGCGCCGCGCGCAGCCCCGGCGTGGCGTCGACCAGCTCGCTCACGGCCTCGATCGCGGTCAGGCCTCCGCCCACCACGACCAGGCGCTGGCCGCGCCCGGCCACCTCCCGCGCCGCCCGGCCCAGCGCTTGCGCCGAGGCCGGCGTGTCGAGCCGGTGCGCGCGCCCGCCGCCGCGGAGCTCGACCCGCGTCGTGCTGCCGGCGGCGAGCACCAGGTGATCGACCGCGACCCAGGTGCGCGCGCCGCCCTCGTCGAGCTCGACCCGCCGGCGCGCTGGATCGATCGCGACCACCCGGCCGAGCCGGAGCGCGGCGCCGGTGCCGCGCAGGAGGTCGGCGAGGCGTCGCTCCCGAGGCGTCCAGCCGGCCGCGACCTGGTGCAGGCGGATGCGCTCGACCAGGTGGGGGAGCGGGTTGACCAGGGTGACGCGGACGCGGTCGCCGGCCCGGCGCGCGAGGCGCTGGGCGGCGATGATCCCGGCGTAGCCGGCGCCGGCGACGAGGACGTGGGCGGGGGCGTGGTGGCTCATGGCGGACTCCTCGTTGCCGAGACGACGCAGGGGGCCGGACGTGACACCGGTCGGCCGCCTCCCGGCGGCCGCCCTTCGTCGGCCGGGCCCGGCTCACCCGCCACGGGTGATCGCCTGGACCGCCGCAGGTGTCGCAGGCGGCGCGGCCCTCGGGTAGGACGGCCTCGCTACCTTGACGCTACCCGCGCCACCTCACGAACCTGGCTACATGAGACGATGGTCCGGTCGAGGTAGAGCGGACGGCAGATCATGAACCCGGCGCCACGACACTTCGGCAAGGTCCTGGTCATCGACGATGACCCGGCGATGCGGCCGACCTGCCGCGCCATCCTGACCCGCGAGGGCTGGGACGTGGTGCTGGCCGACGACGGCCAGGCCGGCGTCGACCAGGTCCGCGCCGCCCGGGGCGACCTCGACTGCGTGGTCTCCGACGTCAACATGCCGGGGCTCGACGGCTTCGGCCTCCTGCGCGCGGTGCGCGAGGTGGACGACGAGCTGCCGGTGGTGCTCATGACCGGCGACCCCAAGCTCGACGGCGCGATCGAGGCCATCGAGCACGGCGCGGTCAACTACCTGGCCAAGCCGTTCGCCGCCGAGCGCCTGGCGGCGGCGGTGGCGCGGGCGGCGCGCAGCCACGGCGTCACCCGCATGCGGCGGCGGGCGCGCGCCTTCACCGGGTCGCCCGAGCATGCCGCCGAGCACCTCGAGCTCGAGCGCCGGTTCACCACCGCGCTCGCGGCGAGGTGGCTGGTGTTCCAGCCCATCGTCCGCGCCGGCAGCAGCGCGCGCTACGCCTACGAGGCGCTCATCCGCACCGGCGAGGTCTCGCTGCAGCGCCCCGACCTGTTGATCGGCGTGGCCGAGCGCCTGGGCCGGGTCCACGAGCTGGGGCGGGCCGTGCGCCGCTCGGCGGCCGACGCGCTGGCGATCCTGCCGCCCGACGTCCACCTCTTCGTCAACCTCCACCCGCTCGAGCTCGGCGACGAGGAGCTGTTCACCGACGCCAACCCGCTGGTCGAGCACGCCCACCGCGTCGTGCTCGAGCTGACCGAGCGCGCCCAGCTCGAGACCATCAGCGAGACCCCGCGGCGGGTCGCCCGCCTGCGCGAGCTGGGCTTCCGCCTCGCCATCGACGATCTGGGCGCCGGCTACGCCGGGCTGGGCTCGCTGGCCGCGATCGAGCCCGAGGCGGTCAAGCTCGACATGGGCCTGGTCCGCGACATCTCGCACTCGGCGACCCGCCGGCGCATCGTCGCCGCCATGGCCGCGCTGTGCCGCGAGCTCGGCAGCCAGGTGGTGGCCGAGGGCGTGGAGACCGCCGAGGAGCGCGCGTTCCTGACCGGCCACGTCGATCTGCTGCAGGGCTACCTGTTCGGCCGCCCCGAGCGCCTGCTGCCGTCGGCCGGCGCGGCCTGATCCCGTCCCCCGCTCGGGCCCGCGCCGCGATGCGGTAGGCTGGCGCGGTGCCGGCCGCCGAGTTCCTCGAGACGCTCGCCCGGCAGTGGCGCGCCGAGCGGGTGGCGGCGCGCGAGAAGTTCGCGGCGGTGCGGCGCGGCGCCAGCCTGCGGGCGCGGGTGGCACGCGGCCTGGCCATCGCCGACCTGACCGTGGTCGAGTGGCGGCCGGCGGCCCGCGAGCGCACGCGGGTGCGGCTGGCGCCGCCGGCCCACGTCGATCTCGACGACACCGGCATCGGGCCCGGCGATCCGGTGGTGCTGTGGCGGCAGTCCCCCGACGATCCGCGGGCGCCGCGCGGCGTGGTCTCGGCGCGCGAGCACGCCGACCTGTGGGTGATCGTCGACGGCGAGCTACCCGACGCCATCCACGAGCACGGCTGCCACCTCGACCTGCTGGCGCCCGAGGCCACCTTCGACCGCGGCGATCGCGCGATCGAGCGGGCGCGGACCGCCCGCCCCACCACCGCCCTCCACCGCCTGGTCGCGATCCTGTGCGGCGACCTCGCCGCCGCCAGCGCCCCGGCGCCGACCTGGGCGCCCCTCGACGACGCGCTCGACGAGGCGCAGCGGGCGGCGGTGACCGCGGCGCTGGCCGCCCACGACGTCGCCCTGGTCCACGGCCCGCCCGGCACCGGCAAGACCCGGACCCTGGTCGAGCTCGTGCGGCAGCTCGTGATCCGCGGCGAGCGCGTGCTGTGCACCGCCGCCTCCAACGTCGCCGTCGACAACCTCGGCGAGCGCCTGGTCGCCGCCGGCCTGGCGGTGGTGCGGCTGGGCCACCCGGCGCGGGTGTCGGCCGCGCTCGAGCCCCGCACCCTCGACGCGCTGGTGGCCGCCTCCGACGGCGCGCACCTGGCGCGCGAGCTCGGCCAGCGCGCCCGCGACCTGCGCAAGGCCGCCGGCCACGCCCGCGGCGACGAGGCCCGCGCCCTGCGCCACGAGATCGTCGGCCTGGTGCGCGACGCCCGCGCCGCCCTCGCCGAGGCCGAGGCCCACCTCCTCGACACCGCGCCGGTCCTGCTCGCCACCTGCGCCGGCGCCGACGCCGCCGCGCTCGGCGACCGCGGCTTCGCCACCGTGATCATCGACGAGGCCACCCAGGTCCCCGATCCGCTGGCGCTGGTGGCGATCGGCCGCGGCCAGCGCCTGGTCCTGGCCGGCGATCCGCACCAGCTCCCGCCGACCGTCGTCGATCCGGCGGCGGCGCGGGCCGGCCTCGGCACCACCTTCTTCGAGCGGCTGGCCGCCCGCCAGGGCGCCTCGCTGCTCGTGACCCAGCACCGCATGCACGCCGACATCATGCGCTTCCCGTCGGCGCGCACCTACGGCGGCGCGCTGGTGGCGGCGCCGGCGGTCGCCGCCCACACCCTGGCCGACCTCGGCGCCGCGCCCGATCCGGCGCGCGGGACCGCGGTCTGGTTCCTCGACACCGCGGGCAAGGACTGGAGCGATCGCCGGGGCGGGCTCGATCCCCACGACGAGGACGGCGACGCGCCCGCCGATCCGTCGACCTGGAACCCGGAGCAGGCCGAGCGCACCGCGCGCGAGGTGCGACGCCTGGTGTCGCGCGGCGTGGCCCCCGCCGACGTCGCGGTGATCGCCGCCTACGCCGCCCAGGCCCGGCGCCTGCGCGCGCTGCTCGCCGCCGGGCGCGCCGCCGGCCTCGAGATCCGCACCGTCGACGGCTTCCAGGGCCGGGAGAAGGAGGCGGTGGTGGTCGATCTGGTCCGCTCCAACCCCGAGGGCGAGCTCGGCTTCCTCGCCGATCTGCGCCGCATGAACGTCGCGCTCACCCGCGCCCGCCGCTTCCTGCTGGTGATCGGCGACTCGGCGACCCTGGGCGGTCACCCGTACTTCGCCGCGCTCCTGGCCGCCCTCGACGAGCGCGGCGCCCTGGGTAGCGCGTGGGCCGACGAAGGCGAGCCCCTCGACGCCCTCGACCCGCCGGGGTGAACCGCCGTCGCCGCGGCGGTCGGCGTCGCCGCGAGCTATTGACCGTGAGTCGGTATGTCCGGGCGGCCGCGCCGGCGCTATGCTCCGCCCATGCGCATCCCGGCCCAGCCCAAGGTCATCATCCGCGCCTGCAAGGACTACGACGTCGAGGCCCTGCGTCGCATCTACCGCGAGGGCATGGAGGAGCTGGGCCTGCGCCCGTTCGGCCGCACCCTGGTCAAGCCCAACCTGGTCGCCGCCGGCGAGATGTTCCCCTACGCCTTCACCCGCCCCGAGTGCGGCGAGGCCATGCTCAAGGCGCTGCGCGACGTCGGCTCGGGCTCGATGACCGAGCTCGCCGCCGGCGAGCGCTGCGGCATCACCGTGCCGACCCGGCTGTCGTTCGAGCAGTCGGGGTGGGAGGCGATGACGAAGAAGCTGGGCGTCAAGCGCTACTACTTCGAGGAGGAGCAGCAGGTCGAGATCCCGCTGACCCACCCGCAGCGGCTGCGCGACTACCTGTTCACGCCCGAGCCCATCGCCCGCGCCGACTTCTTCGTGAACATGCCCAAGTTCAAGGCCCACCCCTGGACCACGGTGACGTTCTCGATGAAGAACTACATCGGCATCCAGGACGACCGCCACCGCCTCATCGATCACGACCACAAGCTCAACGAGAAGATCGCCGACCTCCAGTACATCATCCAGCCCCAGTTCATCGCCATCGATGGCATCACCGCCGGCGAGGGCCGCATGCTGACGCCGACGCCGTTCCCGCTCGGCCTCATCATCATGGGCAACAGCCAGGTCGCGTTCGACGCCGTGTGCTCGGCCCTCATCGGCCTCGACCCGCGCACGGTCGACCACATCCGCCTGGCCGAGGACTACGGCTTCGGCACCACCGACCTCGGCAAGATCACCGTGACCGGCGACGTCACGTTCGAGGAGGCCAAGGCCCGGGCCCGGGGCTTCAAGGTCGGCCTCATCCGCGTCGAGAAGTACTTCGAGGGCACCAACATCACCGCCTACGCCGGCCCGCCGCCCGAGCCCGAGCACTCCGACTACTGCTGGGGCGGGTGCCCGGGCGCGATCGAGGAGGCGATCGAGATCCTGCGCGTCTACGACCAGGAGACCGACGCCAAGCTGCCGCGCATGCACGTCGTCTTCGGCCGCTACGAGGGCCCCATCGCCGCCGGGCCCGGCGAGAAGGTGATCTTCATCGGCGACTGCGCCGAGTGGAAGGGGCAGCTCCAGGGCAAGCTGGTGCAGATCCGGTCGACGTACAAGGATCGGTCGACCCTCGATCCGCACCACGCCCGCCACGACGACATCTTCAAGAAGCTGGGCGTCACCACCGGCAAGGCCGCGGTGTCGCGGACGGCGCCCTACATCCGCCTCGAGGGCTGCCCGGTCTCGGTCGCCGAGCAGGTCCTCACCCTGGTCGCGGTCGGCGGGCTCAAGAACCCGTACATGGACCCGGCCCAGGTCTCGCACTTCACCCGCAGCTACCTGGGCTGGCGGTCGCGCGTCGCCCTCAACCTGCTGCAGCGCAAGCGCTACCAGCAGAACGGCCCGTTCGCCGAGCGCGGCCAGGCGGCGCCCGAGCTGGCGCTGGGCCACTGACGGCCCCGGCGACGGCCCCGGCGACGGCCCCGGCGACGGCCCCGGCGATCGCGTGCTCCCGGACCCCCCCGCGGGCCGCGAGACCGGCTAGGGTCAGCGGATGATGGTCCGGATCGGCGCGCTCGTCGTCGTCGTTGCGGTCGTGCTCGGGGTCGATCCCCGGGCGGTCCGCGCCGGCGGTGCTTGAGCGGGTTGAAGCAACCCCAACCTCCCGGTCGGGAAGGTCGATGACGAGCGGCTCGCCCCGGGCCAGGTCGTGGTGCGCCTGGTCGGGCTCGGCACCTACGTCGAGACCCGGCACGACGACGTCGACGAGGTCGTGGGCCGCGGCCCGCTCGACATCGTCCACGATCAGGCGCTGGTGGTGAGCGAGACCCGGCTCGCCGTCGACGTCGGGATCACCCGGCGGTTCGCCGCGTCGCTGATGGTGCCGGTGAAGGCGATCCGCACCGGCATCCGTTACCTCGACGCCACCGGCGCCGAGGTCGAGCTGGTGCGTCCCGGGATCCACCACCGCGACGAGACCATCGCCGGCCTCGGCGATCCGATGGTGCTGGGGAGCGCGGGCGGGGCGGTGGCGGGGCTGGCGTGGACGGTGCGCGGCGGCCTCACCGTGCCGCTGGGGCGGACCGAGGACGACCCGTTCGCGGCCGGTGACCTCGGCCTCGCCCACCAGCACCTCCAGCTCGGCACCGGCACGATCAACCCGGTGGTCGCCGCCGAGCTGTCGCGGGCGTGGGGGCCGTGGCGCGCCGGCGGCTTCGTCTTCACCCAGCAGGTCGTGTACGCCAACGGCAAGGGCTACCAGGCCGGCGACCGGTGGGCCGCTGGCGGCTCGCTGCGGCGCCGGCTCGCCGCCGGCTGGGCGGTGAGCGGCGGCGCCGAGCTCCAGGCCGAGACCGCGGAGCGGTGGAACGGGGCGGTGCCGACCGACGACGGCAACCGCGGGCGGCTCGACCTGATGCTCGGCGCCGGCGCGTCGTGGGCGGCGAGCCCCGCGCTGTCGGTGGAGCTGAGCGTGAAGGTGCCGGTGGTCACGCACGTCGTCGGCGGCCAGCTCGACATGCCGGCGATCGCCGAGCTGGGCGTGGTGTGGCGCGTGGGCGGCGCGCGCACGGCGCCGCGCGCGGTGGCGGAGCCCGACGACCATGACCATGACCACCAGGACGGTCACGGTCACGGCGACGGCGACGGCCACGACGACCACGGCGACGGCGACGGCCACGGTGACGGCGACGGCGACGGCGGGAGCCACGGCCACGGGCCCGGCGACCTCACGGGGCTCGACGTCGCCGACCTGGGCGGGCCGGGCGAGGCCGTCGACCTGGCGCCGGTGCCGGGCAAGGTGACGATCTTCGACTTCTGGGCGGCGTGGTGCGCGCCGTGCGAGGAGCTCGAGCCGGCGCTGATCGCGCTGGTGCGCGCCCACCCCGATCGCGTGGCCCTCCGCCGCGTCGACGTCGCCGACTGGGACAGCCCGGCGGTGGCCCGCCACCTGACGCCGGGCGGCTTCGCCCTGCCCCACGTCAAGGTCACGGACGCCCGCGGCCGGCTGGTGCTGGAGCGGAGCGCGGGCGCCGGCTCGCTCGACGCGCTGGTCGACGCCGTGCGCCAGGTTGTCGAGGACGCGGGCAGGCCGTAGGCTTCCGGGGTGAGGCGAGCGTCGCTGCCTGGGGCCCGGATCGAGCCGCGCGGCCTGCGTGGCCACGCGGCCCACCTCGGCGCGCACGCCCGCGAGTCGGCGCGGGTGGCGGGCCGGGTGAGCCTGTTCATCACCAAGGTCCTCACCGCCGGCGTCGCCTTCCTGGTCGCGATCGGCCTGCTGGTGTGGCTGGCGCCGCCGCCGCGCTCGACCGCGGCCCGCGATCTCGATCGCCTCCGGATCGACCTGGCCCGGACCCAGGAGCGCGGCGAGGAGCTGCGGCGCGCGCTCGACGCCCTGGCGCGCCGCGACCTCGCGTCCCCGCCCGGGCACCTGGTGGCGCCGCCGCCACCGACGTCGCCGGCCGTGGCGCCGCTGGTGCTCGGCCGGCCCCGGCTCCAGGTCGAGCGCGCGCCCGCGCCGACCTCGCCGCGCGCGGCCGCTGGCGCGACGCCGACCCCGATGGCGCCCCCGGCGCCGGCCGGGCGCTGATTCCTTTCCACGCGCTGATCCGGGCGGCGCGCCGCGAGGCTGACGCGGGCTCGGCGCGCTCCGCCACGCGCGCGCCGCCGGGATCGGGCACACTCCCGCCATGCGCATCCACCACCTCGACTGCGGCACGATGTGTCCGCTCGCCGGACGGCTCATGGGCGGCGGCGGCGGGCTCCTCGACCGCGGCCTGATGGTCTGCCACTGTCTCCTGATCGAGACCGCGCGCGACGGCCTGGTGCTCGTCGACACCGGCTACGGCACGCTCGACTGCGCCGCGCCGCGCCGCCTCGGCCGCGGCTTCGTCGCCGTCAGCGGGCCGCGCCTCGATCCGGCGCAGACCGCGCACGCCCAGGTCCGGGCGCTCGGCCACGACCCGGCCGACGTCCGCCACGTCGTCGTCACCCACCTCGATCTCGATCACGCCGGCGGCCTCCCCGACTTCCCGGGGGCCACCGTCCACCTCCATCGCCGCGAGCTCGACGCCGCGCGCGCCCGCGCCACCATGGCCGAGCGCCGCCGCTACCTGCCCCACCAGTTCGCGCAGCACGCCCGGTGGAATCCGGTCAGCGAGGCCGGCGACACCTGGCTCGGCCTGCCGGCGGTGCAGCGCCTGGCCGGCCTCGACGCCGACGTGGCGCTGATCCCGCTCCACGGCCACACCCGCGGCCACTCGGGCGTCGTCGTGCGCGCCGGGCGCGGCTGGTTGCTCCACGCCGGCGACGCCTACTTCCACCACCACGAGCTGGTCGAGCCCCGCAGCGCGCCGCCCGGCGTCCGCCTGTTCCAGGCGGCGATGCAGATGGACGGCGCCGCCCGCCACGCCTCGCAGGACGCGCTGCGCCGCCTCCACCGCGAGCACCCCGAGGTCGAGATCGTGTCGGCCCACGACCCGGCCGAGCTGGCGCGGGTCCGCCACCGCGTCGCGACCCGCGCCGCGGCCTGAGCCCCGGGCCGCCGCGCCGCCGGGCCGCCGCGCCGCCGCGCCTCACCCCACCGGCTCGTCGACCAGCCCGGGATCGATCACGGC
>CAADGB010000111.1 GCA_900696455.1 uncultured delta proteobacterium | reverse complement strand
GGCCGCCGCGGGTGTCGACCAGGAGCAGCTCGGCCAGCTCGGGGAAGGCCTCGTCGTAGACGACCTCGAGCGTGCCGCCGGGGCCGCCATCGCCGCCCGAGCCACCGTCACCGCCGCGGCCGCCGTCGCCGCCGGGGCCGCCCGCCGTGCCCGGGTTGCCCGGCACCTCGTCGCCGGCGGCGTCGGTCGTGCTCGAGGTGCGGGTGGTCCCGACGCCGCCCGCCCCGCCGGCGCCGCCGCGCCCACCGGCGCCGCCCGCCCCGCCGTCGCCGCCGAGGGCGACCACCGCCCAGCGGTTGCCGGCCGGGTCGAAGACCGTGGTCGACACCCCGCCGTCGGCCCACACCCGGAGCGCGGCCAGGCGCTGGCCGGTGGCCGCGGTCACGTAGGTCAGGGCGGCGGTGACGTGCGGCCCGCCGCCCCCTGGCCCGCCGTCGCTGCCGTGGCCGCCGTCGCCGCCGTGCTCGCCGGGGGCGCCGTCGCGGGTGGTGGTGCCGGCCTGCCCCGGCCGGCCGTCGGCGCCGACCTGGCCGCCCCAGCCGCTGCCGCCGCGGGCGCCCAGGCCGCCCAGGGTGCCGCCGCAGCCGAAGTCGGGCTCGAGCGCGACCTGGCCGACGAGGTCGGGCCGCTCCGCCACCCGGACCTCGACCGTGACCACGCGCCCGATCGCCGCGATCGGATCGTCCGGCACCCGGACGAAGCCGTCGCCGTCGATCTGGCCCCAGGTGGTGGTGTACTCGAAGACCGCGAACGGCAGCTTGCCGCCGCGGCCCTCACCCCGGCTCCAGGTGTCGAGGCGCTGGCCGTCGCTGGTGGCGACCACGATCTCGAGCTGGCGGGCCTCGCCGCCGGGGCAGAAGCGGCGGCCGTCGCCGACCAGGCCGACCTCGATCGCCGTCGCCTTGGCGGCGTCGAGGCGGGCGGGCCGGGGCGCGGTCGGCCCGCAGGCCACGGTGAGGGCGCCGAGCAGCCAGCCGGCGGCGGCGCGGAGCGGGAGGGACCTGGGAGCCATGGTCCATGGACGCGCGATCATCGCCGGTGATTCTTCCACGGCCGGGCGACCGTCGCCGCGATCACGTGCTACCTGTAGACGGTGGATCAGGCCGAGCGCTACCTCCAGCTCGCGCTCCTGGGCCGGAGCGCCTTCCTGGCCGCCGCCGCCCCGGCCGCGCTCGTGCGCCGGCGCGCCGAGGGCAGCGAGACCGACACCGACTCCCGCCCCGCCCTCGACGAGGAGGTCGACACCCTGGTGGCGCCGGTCCTCGGCCGGCGGCGCGGCCCGCGCGGCATCGAGGTCTATCCCCTGGCCAAGAAGCCGGGGGCGTCGTTCGCCGACATGATCACCGTGGGCCGCACCCCCAACAACGACGTCGTCCTCCGCGACGTGACGGTGTCGCGCTTCCACGCCTACTTCCGCCAGCGCGGCGACCGCTGGCTCATCGCCGACGCCGGCTCCAAGAACGGCAGCGAGCTGGAGGGCCAGCCGCTCGAGCCCCGCAAGGAGCGCGAGCTGGCCTCGGGGGTGGCGGTGCGCATCGGCGACTTCGACCTCACCTTCTACACGGCGCCCGAGCTCTACGGCGTGCTCGGAGGCAGGTGATCGTGGCCGGCCTGGAGTGGAGCGAGCGGCGGCTGTGCGACGACGGCGACTGCACCGGCCTGGTCGGCAACGACGGCCGCTGCAAGGTGTGCGGCCGGGCGTCCGCGTTCTGGGGCGACGAGCGGCGCCGCGGCCTGCGCGACGAGCCCGGCGAGCCCGACGAGCCCGACGCGTTCGGCGGCGGCGACGCGAGCAGCGAGCGGCGCGCCGCCGCGGGCGACGACGACCGGCGGCTCTGCCCCGACGGCGACTGCACCGGCATCCTCGGCATCGACGGCCGCTGCAAGGTGTGCGGCCGCGCCGAGCCGGGCCGGGGCGACGGCGCGGCGCGCCCCCGCCGGGCCGACGCCGCGGGCGGGGACGATCCCGACGCGGCCGAGGACGCCGAGGCCGGGGCCGAGGTCGCCCACCGCGGCGAGCCCGCCGGCGACGATCCCGGCGACGCCTCCGACCAGCGCCGGCTGTGCCCCGACGGCGGCTGCACGGGCCTGCTCGGCGCCGACGGGCGCTGCAAGGTGTGCGGCCGCGGCGCGGAGTGACGTGCCGCGGGTGACCGTGGTCGGCGCCGGCGGCCTGGGTGGGCCGGTCGCCCTGGCCCTGGCCGCCGCCGGCGCGCGGGTCCGCGTCGTCGACCCCGACGTCGTCGACGCCTCGAACCTCCACCGCCAGGTCCAGTTCACGCTCGCCGACCTCGGCGCGGCCAAGGCGCCGTGCCTGGCCGCGCGCTGCGGCGGTGGCGCGACCGGCGTGGTCGCCCGCTTCGACGCGACGACCGCCGACGAGCTCGCCGGCGACTGCGACCTCGTGGTCGATGGCTCCGACGATCCAGCGACCAAGTTCCTGGTCGCCGACTGGGCGCGCGCCCGCGCCCGCCTCCACGTCATCGCCGCGGCGCTGCGCCACGGCGGCAACGTCTTCGCCGGCGCGCCCGGCTCCGCCTGCTACCGCTGCCTGTTCGAGGACGCGCCCGACGACGCGCCGAGCTGCGCCGACGCCGGCGTGCTGGGCCCGGTGGTGGGCTGGGTCGGCGGCGTCGCCGCGGCGCGGGCGGGCGCGCTGCTCGCCGGCGCGCCCGGCGTCGCCGGCTCGATCTGGGTGCTCGACGACCTGCGGGCGCGCGGCCCCCGCGTGGTGGCGCTGGCCCGCCGCCCCGGCTGCGCGTGCGAGGCGACGTGAGCTTCTCGCCCGAGCAGGTCCGGCGCTACGCGCGCCACGTGCTCCTGCCCGACGTCGGCGGCGTCGGCCAGCGTCGGCTGCTCGCCGCCGCCGCGCGGGTCGACGCCGGCACGGCCGCGGGGAGGATCGCCGCGGTCTACCTGGTGGCCGCCGGCGTCGGCACCGTCGCCCTCGCCGGCCTCGACGATCCGGACCGCCGGGTGACCACCGCCGAGGCGGGGTTCCCGCTGGTCGCCGCCGACGTCGGCCGCCCGCTCGCCGACGCCCTCGCCGACGCCCTCGCCGGCCGCAACCCCGACGTGCGCGTGGTGACGGAGGAGGTCGCCGGCGCGTGGCGGCTGGACCTCGCCGCCGACGACACCCACGCTGGCGCCGCCGACGCCCCGTCCGCCGACGCCGACGCCGACGCCGACGCCGCGCTCCCGACCGACGGCGGCGCGCTGGCCCGGGCCTTCGCCCGCGGCGGCGCGGCCGCGGCCCGCCTCGTCCACCGCATCGCGACCGGCGGCGCGCCGTGAGCCCCGTCGCCGCCCCTGCCGCCGCCGCCGCCGTCGACGACGCCGGCGCTCGCGCCCTCGCCGCGCTCGCCGCGCCCGCCACGTGGGCGGCCGTCACCGCGCTGTGCGAGGCGACCTACCCGCGCGAGGCCTGCGGCTGGATCGACGACGCCGGCGTCCGGCCGGCGGCCCCCGGCGACCGCGAGCGCTTCGCGTTCGCCGACGACGACCTGCTCGCCCTGGCGGCCGCCAGCCGCGGGCCGCGCCGGCCGCGCCTCCTCTTCCACGCCCACCCCGACGGCAACCTCGCGCTGTCGGACGCCGATCGCGCCGCGCTGGCGCCCGGCGGCGTGGTCCTCCACCCCCTCCCCCACCTGATCGTCGCGGTGGCCGGCGGGCGCGCCCACGCCGCCGCCGTCCACGTCCTGGCGCCGGCGCCGACGGTGCTCGCCCGCTACCGCCGCGCCTCGACGACGAGGCCGGCCGCCGCCGGGCCGGAGTGGCGACCGTGGTGAGCCGCCTCGGCCTCGTCCTCGCCACCGGGCCGGCCACCGGCGACCTGGCGCGTGCCTGCGCGCTGGCCCACGCGGCGCGGCGCCGCGGCCTCGCCGTGGAGCTGTTCGCCATGCACGACGGCGTGCGGGCGCTGGCGGCGGCGCCGGCCGCCGTGCTCGCGCTCCTCGACGACGGCTGCGAGGTGATCGCCTGCGCCACCAGCGCCGATCGCGCCGGGATCGACCTGGCGCGGCTGGGGGTGACCGCCGGCAGCCAGGACGATCACGCCGCCGTCACCGACGGCCGGCACCGCGTGGTGGCGTTCACGTGAGCGCGCCGCCGCCGGTCCGCGCGCTGGTCGCGGTCGAGGCCGCCGCGCCGGCGACGGTGGCCGAGGCGCTCCGCGCCGCGGTCGGCCTCACCCTGCGCGGCGCGGCGGTCGAGGTGATCCTCGCCGATCCCGACCGCCCGCTCCTTCCGGACGCCGCGCGCGCGCGCGCCACCCTCGCGCTCTTCGGCCACCCGGTGCGGGGGCCCGCCCACCTCGACGCGGCCCTGGCGTCCGCGACCGTGATCGAGGTCTGGCGCGACCCGCCGCCGGCCGCGCTCACGCTGCGGCCCGGCCCGGCCGCCGAGGCTGGCGCGCTCCTCCACCTGTGCCGCTCGACCGTCGCGGCGCCCGTCGCGGGCGTCCAGGTGCTACACCTCGACGCCGACGATGGCTGGCCCGACCGCGTCCTCGACCACCTCCTCGCCGGCGGCGCCGTCGCCGTCTGGTGACCGCGCCGCGCCGGCCGCGCCCGCCCCGCGCGCTGCGCCCGCCGCGCCCGCCCACACCCCCGCCGACGACCACCTCGATCTCGCGGGTGAGGTCTGTCCCTACACGTTCGTGCGCACCCGCCTCGCGCTCGAGGCCCTGCCCCTGGGCGCCCGCCTGGCGGTCGAGATCGACCACGAGCCGGCGCGCGCCAGCGTGCCCCGCAGCGCCCGCGAGTGGGGTCAGGAGGTCGAGGCCGTCGAGCAGGTCGCGCCCGGCCGCTGGCGCATCGTGCTGATCAAGCGCGTGACGTGACGCTCGCCGGATCGCGTGTTAGATCATGGGGGTGAGCGCCGCCGCCAAGCTCGACGATCTGCGCGCGCGCCTGGCCGCCCACCCGGCGGTGGTGGTGGCGTTCTCGGGCGGGGTCGACTCGGCGTTCCTGCTCAAGGTCGCCGCCGACGCCCTGGGCGAGCGCTGCCACGCCGTGACCGCGGTGTCGCCGACCATGGCCCGCTCCGAGGTCGCCGACGCCCTCGCGCTGGGCGCCGAGCTCGGCCTCGGCCCGCGCCACCACGTGGTCGAGGCCAACGAGCTCGAGGTCCCGGGCTACGCCGACAACCCCGTCGATCGCTGCGCCCTGTGCAAGACCGAGCTCATGGACGTCGCCGCGCCGGTCGCCGCGGTCGCCGGCGCCGGCGCCGTGGTCGCCCTCGGCACCAACCTCGACGATCTCGGCGATCACCGCCCCGGCATCGCCGCCGCCCGCGCCCGTGGCGCGATCATGCCGATGGTCGACGCGGCCCTGGCCAAGGCCGAGATCCGCGCCCTGTCGCAGGCGCTGGGCCTGCGCACCTGGAACAAGCCGCAGCTCGCGTGTCTGTCGTCGCGCTTCCCGTACGGCACGCGCATCACCCGCGAGCGCCTGCGTCAGGTCGACGCGCTCGAGGACGGGCTGCGCGGGCTCGGCCTGCGCCAGGTGCGAGTGCGCTTCCACGAGACCATCGCCCGGCTCGAGCTCGAGCTCGACGATCTGCCGCGGCTGCTCGCGCCCGGCGTGCGCGAGCGCGTCGTCGACCTCGGCAAGGCGCAGGGCTTCACCTACGTCACCGTCGACCTCGCCGGCTTCCGCTCCGGCTCGCTCAACGAGGTCCTGGCGGCGCCGTCGCTGGTCACCCTGGGCCGCGGCCCGCGGAGGGTGTCGTGACCGGCGGGCGCGGCCGCGCCCTGGCCGCGCTGGCCCTGCTGACGGCGGTGGCCGGCGCGGCCGCGCGGGTCCCACCCGCCGCCGCCCAGCCGGCCGCGACCGCCGCCCTGCCGGCGCCGGTGGCCCCGTCGAAGAAGGAGGCGCTCCTGGCCGCCAAGGCCCGCCCCGCCGCCGCCCCGGCCGCGACCCCGCCGCGCAAGGTCGGGGCGCCGCCGCCGCCGGTGGTGAGCCTCTACAACACCTGGACCCACGAGTGGCTCGCGCTCGACGCCGACGCGCGCGCCGAGCTGCCGCCGCCCGAGACCGTCGCCCGCTTCCTGCGCTGCCACTTCACCAACCAGCCGACCGACATGGACGGCGCCCTGGCGAAGACCCTGCGCGCCGCCGCCCGCCACTTCAAGAAGGACCGCATCGACGTGGTCTCGGGCTTCCGCGCCCCCAAGTACAACCTGATGCTGCGCAAGAAGGGCCGCCAGGTGGCGCGCGACAGCCAGCATACCCAGGGCAACGCCGTCGACTTCCGCATCCCCGGCGTCGACGTCAAGACGCTCGAGGCCTGGGCCCGGCGGCTGCGCCTGGGCGGGGTCGGCGTGTACCAGGGCAGCGGCTTCATCCACATCGACACCGGTCGCGTCCGCTACTGGTCGGGGACCTGATCGCGGTCGACGTCGCGCCGTCGCCGCCACCGGTGGCGCGACCGCGATATCCTCGCCGGCCATGTCGGCCTGGCTGTGGGTGCTGCTCGCCGTCGCCGCGTTCCTGGTCGTCGTCGCGATCTACGACGTCTTCCAGCGCTCGCGCGCGATCCTCCGCAACTTCCCGGTCATCGGCCACCTGCGCTACCTGCTCGAGACCTTCGGGCCCGAGCTGCGGCAGTACATCGTCACCAGCAACGACGAGGAGCGGCCGTTCTCCCGCGATCAGCGGCGCTGGGTCTACGCCTCGGCCAAGCAGGAGAACAACTACTTCGGCTTCGGCACCGACAACGACCTCGAGCAGAAGACCGGCTACGTCATCATCCGCCACGCCACCTTCCCGCTGACCGCGCCGGCCAAGGGCCAGCCCGGCCACGACCCCGACCACCGGGTGCCGTGCGCCAAGATCCTCGGTGGCACGCGCGGCCGCGCCCGCGCCTTCCGCCCGGCGTCGATCGTCAACACCTCGGCCATGAGCTACGGCTCGCTGTCGGGGGCCGCGATCGAGGCCCTCAACCGCGGCGCCGCCCTGGCCGGCGCGCTCCACAACACCGGCGAGGGCGGCATCTCGGCACACCACCGCCACGGCGGCGACCTCATCTGGCAGATCGGGACCGGCTACTTCGGCTGCCGCGACGACGCCGGCCGCTTCTCGCTCGAGCGCTTCCAGGCCACGGTGGCGTCGGCGCCGGTGCGGGCGATCGAGCTCAAGCTGTCGCAGGGGGCCAAGCCCGGGCTCGGCGGGCTCTTGCCCGCCGCCAAGGTCACGCCCGAGATCGCGCGCATCCGCGGCGTGCCGGTGGGCCAGGACGTGGTCAGCCCGGCCGCCCACAGCGCGTTCACCGACGTGTCGTCGCTGCTCGACTTCATCGAGCGCCTGGCCGACGCCACCGGCCTGCCGGTCGTCATCAAGAGCGCGGTCGGCGAGATGGCGTTCTGGCACGAGCTGGCGCGCCAGATGCGCCAGACCGGGCGCGCCCCCGACTTCATCACGATCGACGGCGGCGAGGGCGGGACCGGCGCCGCGCCGCTGGTCTTCGCCGATCACGTGGCGCTGCCGTGGAAGCTCGGCTTCGCCTCGGTCTACCGCGCCTTCGCCGAGGAGGGCGTGCACGAGGACGTGGTCTTCGTCGGCTCGGGCAAGCTCGGCTTCCCGGAGACCGGGCTGCTCGCCCTGGCGATGGGCGCCGATCTGATCGCGGTGGCGCGCGAGGCCATGCTGGCCATCGGCTGCATCCAGGCCCAGCGCTGCCACTCGGGTCACTGCCCCACCGGCGTCGCCACCCAGAACCGCTGGCTGGCGCGCGGCCTCGATCCCACGCTCAAGGCGGCGCGCCTGGCCCGCTACCTGGTCACCCTGCGCAAGGATCTGCTCCAGCTCGCCCACGCCTGCGGCCAGCCCCACCCCGGGCTGGTGCCGCTCGACGCCATCGACATCATCGAGGGCCTGGCGCGGCGGCCGGCGCGCGAGGTCTTCGGCTACCAGCCGCAGTGGGGGATGCCGCCCGAGGACGACCAGCGCGCGATCGCCGCGCTGATGGCCGCGCCGGCGACCGCCGCGCCGGCGGCGTGATAGGGTGCCGGCCGATGAGCGGCCACCTGCTCTGGATGGACATGGAGATGAGCGGGCTCGAGCCCGCCCGCGATCGGATCCTGGAGATCGCGACCATCGTCACCGACGCCCAGCTCGACGTCGTCGCGCTCGGCCCCGACCTGGTCGTGCACCAGCCCGACGAGGTGCTGGCGACGATGGACGCCTGGAACACCGCGCACCACGGCGCGTCGGGGCTGACCGAGAAGGTGCGGGCGTCGACCGTGACCGAGGCCGAGGCCGAGGCCCTGACCCTGGCCTTCGTCGACCTCCACTTCGGCAGCCGCGACCGGCCGGTCCTGTGCGGCAACTCGATCCACCAGGATCGCCGCTTCGTCCGCCGCTACCTGCCGGCGCTCGACGCCCGCCTCCACTACCGCATGGTCGACGTCTCGACGATCAAGGAGCTGGCCCGCCGCTGGTACCCGGCGGAGCTCGCCGCCATGCCGCCCAAGAACGACAGCCACCGCGCGCTCGACGACATCCGCGAGTCGATCGCCGAGCTGCGCTGGTACCGCGAGCGGCTGTTCACCCAGCCGGCGACCGGCGTCACCGAGTGAGCGGCGCCCGCGCCCGCGCCCACGCCCGCGCTACGGCGTGACCGGCGGCGGTCCGTCGCCAGCGGTGGGGCGGTCGCGCCGGCGCCCGACATCGTCGGGATCCACGGTGGCGTCGCCGAGCACGATCCGCACCGTCCCGCCGCCGCCGGCGTCGAGCTGGCGGCGCAGGCGGCGCGGCCCGGCCGCGGTCTCGACCTCGATCACGACCTCGGCGGCGCCGGCGGGGGCCGCGGTGCGGATGGTGAAGCGCCCCGGCACCTCCCCCGGCAGGTAGCGGCGCTCGGCGTTGCCCCGCGGGCCGCTGCCGTCGAAGACGTCGACCTTGATCGCCCGCACCTCGCGGCCGAGGGGCGACGGATCGATGATGAGGGTGAGCTCGCGGCCGCGGTCCTCGCACGAGCGCGCCGCCGTCATGGCGAGCGCGGCCACGCCAGCGGCCAGGCCCGCCCGGATGGCGACGCGGCGCAGCGTGGGAGACATGCGGCGCGGGTGTAGCGCAGATTGCGGCCGCCGGCACGCGCGCCGGCCGGGCCGGGGGCGGTACAGTCGGGTCGACGTGAAGGACACCCTCGTCATGATCATGGCGGGCGGCAAGGGATCGCGCCTGGGCCCGCTGACGCTCCACCGCAGCAAGCCCGCCGTCCCCTTCGCCGGGCGCTACCGCATCACCGACTTCGTCCTGTCGAACTTCGTCAACGCCGGGTACCGCCGCATCTACCTGCTCACCCAGTACATGGCGTCGAGCCTCATCAAGCACCTCAACCGCAACTGGCGGCTGTCGGGCTTCGGCGAGTACATCGAGGTGGTGCCGGCGCAGATGCGGCTCGGCGAGTTCTGGTACCGGGGCACCGCCGACGCGGTGTCGCAGAACCTCAACCTGGTGCGCGACGCCCGGCCCCAGCACGTCGCGGTCTTCGGCGGCGACCACGTCTACAAGTTCGCCCCCGATCAGATGGATCAGTTCCACCGCGCCCAGCACGCCGACCTCACGGTCGCGGTCTACGCGGTGCCGCGGGCGGAGGCCCACCAGTTCGGCTGCCTGCACGTCGACGATCGCGGGCGCATCACCGCCTTCGTCGAGAAGCCGCGGGATCCACCGCCGATGCCCGGCCGCCCCGACTGGTCGCTGGTGTCGATGGGCAACTACTACTTCAAGGCCGAGGCGCTGACCCGGGCCCTGCTCGAGGACGCCGCCGATCCCTCGTCGCGCCACGACTTCGGCAAGGACATCATCCCCCGCCTCCTCGCCGGCGGCGCCCGCATCTTCGCCTACGACTTCGGCGCGTGCCGGATCCCCGGCGATCCGCCCGACACCAAGCCCTACTGGCGCGACGTCGGCACCCTCGACAGCTACTTCGACGCCAACATGGAGCTGCGGGCCCGGGTGCCGGCGCTCGACCTCTACAACCGGTCGTGGCGGATCCGCTCGGCCCAGCGCGACTACCCGCCGGCCCGCTTCGTGCGCGCCGCCGAGGACCTGCCGCCGGCGGAGCTCGACGACAGCTTGGTGTGCGAGGGCTCGATCGTCGCCAGCGCCCGCGTGCGCGAGGTCGTGCTCGGCTACGACTGCTTCGTCCACGCGGGCGCGGTGATCGAGGAGTCGGTGATCCTGTCGGGCTGCGACCTCGGCGCCGGCTCGCACCTCCGGCGGGTGATCCTCGACAAGAACTGCAAGGTCGAGCCGGGCACCGTGATCGGCGTCGATCCCGAGGCCGACCGGGCGCGGCTGCCGTTCGTCACCGACAGCGGCATCGCGGTCATGCCCAAGGGCACGTTCGTGCCGGCGCGCGGCCCCGCCATCCTCGCCAACGACGTCGCCGAGCTCATCGCCAACGAGCCCGAGCTGCGCGCCCAGCTCCGCCCCGGCACCTACGCCGTCGCCATGCACGGCCGCCACTCGTACCAGTCGGCCGGCCCCCGCTTCCGCCGCTTCGGTCACCTGCCCGACGCCGTCACCGGGGACGACCCCGCCGCCCTCGACGGCGACGGGGGCGGCGACGACGAGTGAGCCTGCGCGTCCTCCACGTCGCCTCCGAGGTCGCGCCGTGGGCGCAGACCGGCGGGCTCGCCGACGTGGTCGCGGCCCTGCCGCCGGCGTGCGTCGCGGTCACCCCCGGGCTGCGCTCGGCGACGGTGGCGCCGCTCCATCGCGCGGCGCGGACGCGGCTGGCCCAGGCCGGCGCCGCGGTCGGGCCCGGCCGGCCGCTCGCCGTCGCCGTCGGGGCACACCGGATCGAGGTCGCGCTGGTCCCGGTCGATGGCGGCGGCGGCGGCGGCCGGGGCGGCGCCGCCCACACCACCTGGCTGGTCGACTGCCCGGCGCTGTTCGACCGCGACGGCCTCTACGGCGATCGCGACGGCGACTTCGGCGACAACCACCTCCGCTTCGCCGTGCTGTGCCGGGCCGCCCTCGACGCGGCGCCGGCGATCCTGGGTGGGCCGCCCGACGTCGTCCACGGCCACGACTGGCCGACCGGCCTGGCCAGCGTCCTCGCGCGCCTCGACGCGCTGCCGGCGGCGGTCGTCTTCACCGTCCACAACCTGGCCTACCGGGGCCTGTTCCCCAAGGCGGTCGTCCCCGAGCTCGGCCTGCCGTGGCAGGTCTTCGACCTCCACCACATGGAGTTCTGGGATCAGCTCTCGCTGCTCAAGGGCGGCATGGCCTACGCCGACGTCGTGACCACGGTGAGCCCGACCTACGCCCGCGAGATCCTCACCCCCGAGCGCGGCGAGGGCCTCGACGGCTTCCTCCGCCACGACGTCGCGCGCGTGGTCGGCATCGTCAACGGCATCGACACCGCGGCCTGGGATCCCGCCACCGACCCGGCGCTGCCGGCGCGGTTCTCGGCGGCGGCGCCGGGCGGCAAGGCGGCGTGCCGCGAGGCGGTCGCGCGCGAGCTGGGCCTCGCGCTCGCGCCCCACGAGGCGCTGGCGGTGGCGGTCGCCCGCCTGACCCCGCAGAAGGGCATCGATCTGGTCGCCGAGCTGGTCCCCGAGCTGCCGGCGCTCGGCGTCAAGCTGGTGGTGCTCGGCGCCGGCGAGCCCGCGCTCGAGCATCGCCTGCGCGAGCTGGCCGACCGCCACGACCACCTGGCGGCACGGATCGGGTTCGACGTCGCCCTGTCGCGGCGCCTCTACGCCGGCGCCGACCTGTTCGTGATGCCCAGCCGCTTCGAGCCGTGCGGGCTGGGGCAGCTCTACGCCATGCGCTACGGCGCGGTGCCGGTGGTGGCGGCGGTCGGCGGCCTGCGCGACACCGTCACCGATCCCGGCGACGCCGGGCTGGCCGCCGGCGAGGGCACCGGCTTCCGCTTCGAGCACGTCGACGCCGCCGGGCTGCGCTGGGCGCTGGCGCGGGCGGCGCGGATGTTCCGCGACGAGCCGCGGGGGTTCGCCGCGGTGCGCGCCGCGGCGATGGCCCGCGACTCGTCGTGGGACGCCTCGGCCCGCGAGTACGTGCAGGTCTACCGCGCGGCGCTGCGAGCGCGGCGCGCGTGAGCCGCCGCGTCGCCGGGGCGCTGGTCGCGCTGGCCATCACCGGCGGCGCGCTCGTCGCCGCCCGCGCGCACCTGGCGCGGGTCCTGACCGCGGCCGGCGCGCCCGCGGCGCAGCGGCCGCTGCGCG
>CAADGB010000110.1 GCA_900696455.1 uncultured delta proteobacterium | reverse complement strand
GGCCGCGCTGACCCGGGCGCCGGCGGCGATCGGCGGGCGGGCCGGCGAACCGGCGCCGGTGGCGATCGCGCGGGCGCTCGGGCACTGGCGCGCGGGGGCGCCGGCGCTGCGCGGCGACGGCACCGGCCTGCGCGAGCTCCTGCTCGAGCGCGTGACCGCGGCCAACGGCGAGCTCCGCGCCGGCACGGTCGAGGAGCTGGTCACCGGCTGGAGCAAGATCGGCGCCGTCCGCCTGGCGTCGGGCGAGGAGCTGGGCGCGGGTCAGGTGGTGGCGGCGCTGCCGCTGTCGGCGCTGGTGCCGACGCTGGGCAAGAAGCCGCCGCGCCGCCTGGTCGAGCTCGAGCAGGCCCAGCGCCGCCTCGGCTGGCGCTACACCCTCAACCTCGTGATCGACGCCGCCGCCGTGCCCGAGGGCATGGCGCCGACGGTGCTCGTGCTCCCCGACGACGCCCTGCCCCACGGCCACGCCGTCTTCGTCGGCGAGCCCGACGATCAGGGCCGGGTGGTGGTCACCCTGGGCGCGATCCTGCCGGCGACCGCGGACGAGGCGGCCGGCGGCGAGCCGGAGCCGGCGGCCCTGGCGGCGCGCGCCGCCGCCCTGCGCGCCCGCCTGCTGACCGCGCTCGACGACGTCATGCCGTACGTGATGGATCACCTCGTGGTCGCGCACTCGCCCCACGAGGCCACGGCGCCGGTCGCCAGCGGCCGCGGCACCTACGAGGCCGGCCGCGGCCTGCCGGTGGCGATGTCGTCGGTGTGGCGCGGCACCCTCGACGGCGCGGGCGGGCTGGCGGCGGCGCCGCACGTCACCGGCGTCAAGAACCTGACCCTGGCCTCGAGCCAGGTCCTGACCGGCCTCGGCCTCGAGGGCGATCTGGTGTGCGGCTGGAACGCCGCTCGCCTCGCCTGCGCCATCGCCGGCAAGAAGCGCGACTACCTCCGCGACGAGGTCGTCAGCGCCTGATCGCGGGCGGCGCGCTACCGCGCCGCGACCACCGCGCAGGCGGCGAGCACGACGACCAGGAGGAGGACCGCGACCACGGTCCAGCCGTGGCGGGTGGGGACCTGGAGCTCGCCGCTGACGGGGGCCAGCGGATCGCGCGGGCGCGGCAGCTCGGGCGGCCGGGTGGCGCGGCGCTGCAGCTCGGCGAGGAGCTCGGCCTGCTGGTGGAAACGGGTGGCGGCGGGGTCACCGAAGGGGTTCTGGGTGTGGTTCACGGGGATCGTCTCCTTTCGTGACCTGTCCTATCGGTGCCCCCTCGCCGGTGTTGCGTGTCTTCGGCCGATCTGAGGATCGCTCGCCGAGACGGGGCCCGCCGCACCGTGCTAACAAGGCGGTCGTCGCGAGGAAATCCGCATGACTACGTTCATTTTCGTCGTCCTGCTGGCGACGTCGTTCACGTTCTTCGCCCGCACCGTCTGGATCTTCGGCCGCGCCGTGGCGTCCGGAGCGCGCGAGCCCCGGCCTCGCCTCGACCAGCTCCCGGCCCGCCTGGCCTCGGTCGGCATCTACTTCTTCGGCCAGAAGAAGGTGGCCGAGGAGGGCGCGCTCCACCGCACCAGCAAGCACCACCTGCTGATCTTCTGGGGCTTCCTCCTCATCACGATCGGGACCGCGGATCTCCTGGTGTCGGGCGTGGTGCCGGCCCTGGCCATGAAGCGGTGGATGCCGGAGCTCCTGTTCCGGCCGCTCACCACCGCCATCGACGTCTTCAACCTGATCGTCCTGACCATGGTGATCTGGGCGGTCATCCGCCGCACCCTGGTCCGCCCCCGCCTCATCCCGTGGAGCCTCGACGCCGGCCTCATCCTGGGCGCGATCGGGTCGCTGATGGTGACCCACTTCCTCCACCACGGCTATCACATCGCCGGCGAGCTCGCGCGCGGCGGCCCGGCCCCGGCCGGTATGCCCATCTCCAACCTGGTCGCCGGCTGGCTCGCGCCGCTCTCGATCGCCGTCGCCGATCGCGGCGCCGCCGTCGGCTACTGGCTGCACATCCTCGTCCTGCTGACGTTCCTCAACTACCTGCCCTACTCCAAGCACATCCACCTGCTGGGCGCGCTCCCCAACATCTTCGCCCGCAACCTGTCGCAGCGGACCCTCGACCTGCCCCGGCTCGATCTCGAGGACGAGAACCAGTGGGGCGTGGGCCGCTACGACCAGTTCTCGTGGAAGAGCCTGCTCGACACCTACGCCTGCACCGAGTGCGCGCGCTGCAGCAACTACTGCCCGGCCTACGGCACCGGCAAGAACCTGTCGCCGATGCAGCTCGTCCACGACATCCGCTACGAGATGCTCGACCGGGTGGCGCTGGCCGACGCCATCGCCGAGACCCGCGCCCAGGTCGACGGCCTCGCCGAGTACGCCGCGCGCAGCGGCCTCGACCAGCCCGGCCACGAGCACCCCGACCTGCTCGCCGCCCGCGCCGAGCTGGCGGCGCTCGAGGCCCGCTCGGCCGGGATGCCGCGCCTGACCGGCGGCCGCATCGCCGAGGATACGCTGTGGGCGTGCACCACCTGCGGCGCGTGCCAGGAGGTGTGCCCGGTCTTCATCGAGCACCCGATGAAGATCATCCAGATGCGCCAGAACCTGGTGCTCGAGCAGGAGAAGGTGCCGGGCGAGCTGGCCCGCGCCTTCAAGAACATCGAGCGCCAGTCCAACCCGTGGGGCATCGCCAACGACAAGCGCCTGGACTGGGCCGAGGGCCTCGACGTCCCCACGATCGAGGACCACCCCGATCCCGAGTACCTGCTGTGGGTCGGCTGCGCCGGCGCCTTCGACGCCCGCATCATCAAGCAGACCCGGGCCATGGTCGCCGTCCTGCGCGCCGCCAAGGTCGACTTCGCCGTGCTCGGACACCAGGAGGGCTGCACCGGCGATCCGGCGCGCCGCGCCGGCAACGAGATGCTGTTCCAGATGCTCGCCGAGCAGAACGTCGAGACCCTCAACGCCACCGGCGTCAAGAAGGTCGTGACGAGCTGCCCCCACTGCCTCCACACCCTGCGCCACGACTACCCGCAGTTCGGCGGCGACTTCGAGGTCGTCCACCACACCCAGCTCCTCAGCCACCTCATCGCCAGCGGCAAGCTGGCGGTCGGCGGCTCGCCGGTCGAGCGCGTCACCTACCACGACAGTTGCTACCTCGGCCGCTGGAACCACGAGTTCGACGCGCCCCGCGACATCCTCGCCGCGCTGGCGCCGGCCGGCGGCGTGACCGAGCTCACCCGCAGCAAGCGCCACGGCTTCTGCTGCGGCGCCGGCGGCGGCCGCATGTTCATGGAGGAGCACGGCGAGCGGGTCAACTTCAACCGCACCGACGAGATCCTCGCCACCGGCGTCGACGCGGTCGCGGTCGGCTGTCCGTTCTGCAACATCATGATCACCGACGGCGTCAAGCAGCGGAACCAGGACGAGCAGGTCAAGGTCCTCGACCTCGCCGAGCTGGTGGCCCAGAGCTTCGACGTCCCGGCCAGCGCGCTGGCGCGCAAGAAGAAGGCGGCCGACGCCTAGCGCACCGAGCGGTTTGAAGTGCCTGCTGCGACGCGGCCTTCTGGGCACCTCCGGGCGTACGTCCGATGCTCGCTCCTCACGTAGGGCCACTACGCTCGTCGCTGCGCTTCGGGCGTGCGCCCGGATCTGCCTCACAAGTCCGCGTCTCGCGACGGCATTCAAACCGTTCGGTGCTCGAGCGCACCGAGCGGTTCGACGTGCCGGTGGTCGAGGCGCCGCGCCCGCGCCGGACGCCGGACGCGGATCCGCGTATCATCGCCGGTGATGAGTAGTCACCGGACCTCCCTCCTGGTGGCCGCCCTCGCCCTGTGCGCGGCGGCCTGCGATAGCGTCGAGGATCTCGACGGGGCGCGCGGCTCGTGCGCCTCGGGTGGCGCCCTCGCCGGCTGCCCCGACAGCGCGCGCACGATCGAGGACGCCTGCTGGCGGCTGGTCGAGTGCGGCTCGTACCCGCTCGAGGCCATCAACGACGACGGCACCGACTGCACCAACTGCCGCGACTACGGGCAGTGCGTCGACCGCCTGGAGAGCATGATCGAGCAGCGCGCCCGGGTGGTGGTGGCGTGTGTCGTGTCCTCGACCTGCGACGAGCTCAAGGCCCCCGGCTCGCCCACGCCCTACGCCGATCCGGCCTGCTTCGACTACGGAGACCGGTGATGCGCGCGACCTGGCTCGCCGGCGCCGCGCTCGCGGCCGCCGGCGCGACGATCGTCGCGCCCGCCCACGCCCAGCAGGAGGACGTGGCGGGATGGATCCAGCTCATCGAGAAGCAGCCCGACGGCGTGGACCGGGCGACCTGGAAGGAGCGGCGGCGCGAGGCCGCGCGCAAGCTGGCCGCCAGCGGCGATCGCCGCGCGGTCCCGACCATGATCCGGCTGGCCGAGGGCGAGTCGTTCGACATCATCGGCGAGATCGCGATCGAAGCGCTGGGCGGGCTCGGCGATCCGTCGGCGATCCCGGCCCTCGAGCGCATCGCCGCCGACAGCTCGCGGGACCGCGCCCAGCGCGAGCTGGCGCGCAAGGCGCTGACCCGGCTGGGCGCGAAGCCGGCGCCCGGCCCCGCCGGGCCGGCGCCCGGCCCGACCGGCCCCGCGCCCGGCCCCGCCGGTCCCGGGCCGACCCCCGTCCTCGACCGGACCGCGGGCGCGGACCCGGTGGACGTGCGCGCGACGCCGGCGCCGGCCGGCGGCGGTCTCGGCGACGCGCTCCGGGGCGGCGGCGACCGGGCGAGCGCGCTCGACGACGCGCCGGCGTGGGACGACGACGTCCTGGGCGCCGGCGAGTCGCTGACCCTGGCCGCCGGCGCCGCCAGCCTGGCCTGGGACACCCTGCGCCACCGCAGGAGCTTCGACCTCGACGCCGAGGCCCACTACGCGCGCCGGCTCGATCGCGAGAAGACGGCGTGGGCGATGCACGGCGACGCCGACGTCCTGGCCGGCGTGCTCGATCCCGACGGCCGCGCCAGCTCGCGGATCGCGATCGTCGATGTCGCCGGCGGAGGCGAGTTCCGCGCCTACACCGCCGCCGGCGTCTACGGCGTCGGCGCCGCCGCCCTCGCCGCCCGCCTCCAGTACACCGCGATCGTCCGCGACGATCCCGCCGAGCCCGACACCCGCGACGGCCGCGTCGCGATCGACCTCGGCGTCGCGATCGGCGGCGGCTACGGCCGGCTGCTCGACGCCGGCGCCCGCATGCGCGCGCAGCGCCTGGCGACGGTGCTGGAGCGCGCCCGCGCGCTGGGCCGCCCCATCGACGACGCCCTCGCCCGCCGGCTGCAGGCGGCGTGGTGGGCGACCCGTCGCGACCGCACCGGCTACCGCCAGCTCACGACCACGGTCGCGATCCTGCGCGAGGCCGGCGTGCTCCTGGGCGAGCCCGACGCCGGCACCACCTACGAGCTGCTCGAGGTGCTGCGCGATCCGAGCTTCGACGCGCGGCCCAGCGGCGTCGACGTCCAGCTCCTCATCGGCGAGAGCTACCTCCTGCGCGACGACCGCTACCTCGACGGCCAGCCCACGCCGGACGGTCGCTTCGAGATGCTGCTGGTGCGGGCCCGCGCCGCGCGCCAGCTCGGGCTGGCCAGCGACGCGATGGCCTCGCTCGACGCGCGCTACCGCATCACCGGCGATCCCACGCCGTGGCAGGCCCAGGCCGCCGGCCGCTGGCGGCGCTTCGCCCACGGTGACCACGGCGAGCTCCTCGGGACCCTCGACGTCGGCGCCGCGCTGCTGGTCTCCGACGACGACAGCGACGACACCGAGCTCGGCGCCCGCCTGCTGGGCGAGGTCGGCTGGACCTGGCAGCTCAACCGCGCCTCCGGGCTCCGCGTCGCCGGCCGGGCCGCGATCGAGTCGGGCGAGTTCTTCGTCGGCGCCACCCTGGGCGCGAGCTACGGCTTCCTCGACGCCGGCTTCGCCCGCAGCCTGCCGCCGGGCCTGTGACACCGTGCCCCACGGCGACGGCCACCGTACAGATTGAACCATTGGACCAATCCGGCTAGAGTCGGAGGATGGCAGTCTTCTCCGAGCGCGAGCGGGCCACCCTGGTAGCGATCGCGGAGGCGGCCCTGCCCGCCGGGCGCGTCTTCCCGGCCGCCGGCCCGCGGACGGTGGCGCGGGTCGAGCCCTTCCTCGACGGCCTGCCGGCGCCGGCGGCGACCGCGTACCGCGGGCTGGTCCGCCTCTTCGACGGGCTGGCGTGGGTCCACCACCGCCGCGGCCTGGCCGCGCTCGCCGCGGCCGAGCGGGTGGCGCTCCTCGATCGCTGGCGCGACGCCGACGTCGCCCGTCGCAGCGCCCTGCGCGCGCTCATGACCCCGCTCAAGGTCGCGCACTTCGACGATCCGGAGTTCTACGCCCAGCTCGGCTGCGTGTATCGCTTCGAGACCCGGCGCGAGGCTCGCCCCGCCTGGTTCCGCGAGCGGGTCCACGACGCGACCGCGCTCGAGCGCGACGTGGCGCTCGAGGTCGACGTCGTCGTCATCGGCACCGGCGCCGGCGGCGCGGTGATCGCCCGCGAGCTGGCGGTGGCCGGCGTCGGCGTGGTCATGCTCGAGGAGGGGAGCTACGCCGACCGCAGCGAGTTCACCGGCCGGACGCTGGCCATGCAGAAGAAGCTCTACCGCGCCGGGGGCGCCACCTTCTCCATCGGCAACGTCGCGATCCCGATCCCGCTGGGCAAGACCGTCGGCGGCACCACCACGGTCAACTCCGGCACCTGCTATCGCCTGCCCGATCGAGTGCTCGCCCACTGGGTCCGCGACCACGGGCTCGCCGAGCTCACCCCCGACGCCATGGCGCCGTACTTCGCGCGGGTCGAGGAGGTGCTGGGCGTGGCGCCGGTGGCCCCGGCCTATCTCGGCGGCTGCGCCCGCGTCATCGCGCGCGGCGCCGAGGCGCTCGGCTACAAGCACCAGCCGCTGCGCCGCAACGCCCCCGACTGCGACGGCAAGGGCGTGTGCTGCTTCGGCTGCCCCACCGACGCCAAGCGCTCGACCAACGTCTCGTACGTCCCGCTCGCGCTCAAGGCCGGCGCCGAGCTGTTCACCGGCGTGCGCGCCACCCGCGTCATCGTCGAGGGCGGCCGCGCGGTCGGCGTGGTCGCGCGGGTCCCCGGCGGCCGCACGGTCACGGTGCGCGCCCGGGCCGTGGTCGTCGCCTGCGGCTCGCTGCTCACGCCGGTCTTCCTCATGCGTAACGGCCTCGGCAACGCCTCGGGCGAGCTGGGCAAGAACCTGTCCATCCACCCCGCGACCGGCGCGATGGCGGTGATGGAGGAGCGGATCGCGGGCTGGGACGGGGTGCCCCAGGGCTACGCCATCGAGGAGTTCCACGAGGAGGGCCTCCTGTTCGAGGGCTCGACCGTGCCCATCGACCTGTCGGTCGGGCTGATGCCCCACCTCGGCCCGGCGCTGATCGAGCTGGCCGAGGGCTTCGACCGGGTGGCCAGCTTCGGCTTCCTGGTTGCCGACACCTCGCGCGGCCGGGTGCGCCTGGTCCGCGGCAAGCCGGTGGTCACCTACAACCTCAACGACGCCGACCTCGCCCGCCTCAAGCGCGGCCTCGACATCCTGGCGCGGGTGTTCTTCGCCGCCGGGGCGCGGCGGGTGCTGATGCCGCTCCACGGCTTCCACGACGTCCACGGCGAGGCCGACCTCGCCCGCCTGCGCGCCGCGCGCCTGCGCCCACACGACTTCGAGCTGTCGGCGTACCACCCGCTCGGCACCGCGCGCATGGGCCGCGATCCGGCGCGCTCGGTGGTCGACGTCGACCACCAGGTCCACGACACCCCCGGGCTCTACGTCGTCGACGGCGCCGCGGTGCCGAGCTCGCTCGGCGTCAACCCGCAGGTCACGATCATGGCCCTGGCCACCCGCGCCGCCGAGAAGCTGGCGGCCCGCCTGGCCTGATCCGCACCTCGCGCCGCCGCGTCCGGCTCACGGACGCTGGACCACGACCGTGGTGGGCGCGGTGTCCTCGCAGCCGGGCGTGGGCAGGCAGGCGGTGCGGGTGAGGGTCAAGGTGTCGCCGGTCTGGGCCATCGAGAACACCAGGTACTCGGCCTCCTCGCCGTCGTCCCCCCACAGCCGCAGGGTGACGCCGCCCTCCTCCTCGGCGTAGCCGACCTGGGTCGAGGCCTCGCTGGCGGTCTGGGTGGTGCACGCGTCGTCGGAGAAGGCGCGGAGGGTCATCACCCGCTCGAACAGCAGGCGATCGGAGAAGGTGATGTCCATGGTCACCATGAGCCACTGCGATCCCGCCTGGGTGCAGCTCCCGGCCGTGATCGTGCCCTCGGGGGTGGTCATCGACACCAGGTCCCAGTCGCCGACCGCCCGCGTCGACCACGGCGTGACGCGGTCGAGCACGACCTCGTCGGGCGGATCGCTGGCGGTGTGACGCGGATCGCTGGGATCCGGGGTCAGGACCAGGTGGTCCCCGGTGAGCGCGGTGCGGAAGACCAGGAGGTCGCCGCCCTGCTCGGTGAGCACGAAGCGATCCGGCTCGACCACGAGCGGCGCGTCGAAGGCCTGGAGGTCGCTGGCCAGCAGCCCGCTGGAGAGCAGCACCTGGCGGACACGCAGGGTCGCGGTGACCGCACCGGTTGCGACGAACAGGGCGTCACCGCGCACGCCTTGCGGTGTGCCGTCGCGGACGACCGTGACCGGCCCACCCGGGGTCGACAGCGTGAGCGACGTCATGAGCCACAGCCCGGCGTAGTCGCTGGCCACGGGCGGGGCGTCGACGGCCACGTCGGTCGGGGCGTCGACCGCGGCGTCGGGAGAGCCGCCGTCGTCACCGCACGCCGGGACGCCGGCGACGAGGGCGAGGGCCAGGAGGGCCGCAAGGCCTGCGCGATGGAGAGCGGCGGTGGTCGGCATGCCCTCGGTCAGAGCATCGGGCGTGCCACGCCCCTCGTCGGGCCGGCGGCGATCGGCGCGCCGCGGCCGCGCGCGTCACCCGGCACCTCGCCTCGGCTGCGCCGCTCAGGCCCGGTTGCCCTGGGCGTCGTAGCTGTAGAAGCCGCGTCCGGTCTTGCGGCCCAGCCAGCCGGCGGCCACGTGCTGGCGGAGCAGCGGGCACGGGCGGTACTTGTCGTCGCCGAGCTCGTGGTGCAGCACGCTGGCGATGGCGAGCACGGTGTCGAGGCCGATGAGATCGGCGAGCTCGAGCGGCCCCATCGGGTGGTTGAGGCCGAGCTTGACGCCGGTGTCGATGTCGTGGGCCGAGCCCAGCCCCTCGTACAGGGCGTAGCAGGCCTCGTTGAGGAGCGGGATGAGCACGCGGTTGACGATGAAGCCCGGGATGTCGCGGGCGGCGATCGTGGTCTTGCCGAAGCGCTGGGCCAGATCGACCGTGGTCTGGTACGTGGCGTCGCTGGTCGGCAGGCCGCGCACGATCTCGACCAGCTTCATGAGCGGCACCGGGTTCATGAAGTGCATCCCGATGACGCGATCGGGGCGACCCGACGCGGCGGCGAGCTTGGTGATCGAGATCGACGAGGTGTTCGACGCCAGGATGGCGGCGGGCGGCAGCGCCGCGCCCAGGCGCTGGAACAGGTCGACCTTGAGCCCCTCCTGCTCCGGCGCGGCCTCGATCACGAAGTCGCGATCGGCGAGCTCCTCGGGGCTGGCCCCCGGGGGGAGACGGGCGACCACGGCGTCGCGGGCGTCGGCGGCGAGCTTGCCGCGCTCGACCAGACGGTCGAGGGTGCGCCGCAGCTTGCCCAGGGCCGCCTCGGCCCGACCGCGATCGGCGTCGATCAGGATGACGTCGATGCCGGCCTGGGCCGCGACCTGGGCGATGCCCTGGCCCATCTGGCCGCCGCCGACGACGCCGAGGCGGGCGATGGCGCTGGCGGCGGCGGTCACGGCCGCTCCACCAGGAGCGCGATGCCCTCGCCGCCGCCGATGCACAGGGACGCGCCGCCGGTGCGGACGCCGCGCGCCGCCATCGCCGACAGGAGCGTGACCAGGATGCGGGCGCCCGAGGCGCCGATGGGGTGGCCGAGGGCGACCGCGCCACCCCACACGTTGACGCGGCCGGGGTCGACGCCGAGGAGCTGGTTGTTGGCGAGCGACACCACCGAGAACGCCTCGTTGATCTCCCACAGGTCGACCGCGGTTGGCTTCCAGCCGGCCTTCGCGCACGCCTTCTCGATCGCGGGCGCGGGCGCGGTCGTGAACCACTCCGGCGCCTGGGCGTGGTAGCCGGAGGCGACGAGGCGGGCGAGGACCGGCGCGCCGCGGCGCTGCGCGGCCTCGGCGGACATCAGCACGAGCGCCGCGCCGCCGTCGTTGATCGACGACGCGTTGCCGGCGGTGACCGTGCCGTCCTTCTGGAAGGCGGGGCGCAGGGCGGGCAGCTTCTCGATGTTGCCGCGGCCCGGCTCCTCGTCGTGCTCGACCGCGACCTCGCCGCCCTTGGCCGCCACCTTGACCGCGGCGATCTCGGCGGTGAAGCGGCCCTCCTTCTGCGCCGCCAGGGCGCGGCGGTAGCTCTCGGCGGCGAACTCGTCCTGGGCGGCGCGGCCGATCGAGCGCTCCTTCGCGCACAGCTCGGCGCAGTTGCCCATGTGCTGGTTGGAGTACACGTCCCACAGCCCGTCGCTGATCATGCTGTCGACGGTGTCGAGGGCGCCCATCTTGACGCCGCCGCGCAGGCCGCGGACCAGGTGCGGGGCGTTCGACATGGACTCCATGCCGCCGGCGACCACGATCTCGGCGTCGCCGGTGGCGATGGCGCGCGCGCCGGCGATGACCGACTCCAGCCCCGAGCCGCACACCTTGTTGACCGTGGTGCAGGGCACGCCCTGCGGCAGGCCGGCGGCGAGCGCGGCCTGGCGGGCGGGGGCCTGGCCGACGCCGGCGGGCAGGACGCACCCCATCACGACCTGATCGACGTCGGCGGCGGCGACGCCGGCGCGCTCGAGCGCGGCGCGGATGGCGGTCGCCCCGAGGCGCGGCGCGGACACGGACGCGAGCGCGCCCAGGAAGCTGCCGATGGGCGTGCGAGCGCTCCCGGCGATGACGACGTCACGCATGAGTTCCTCCTGAGTGGCGCTGTGGTACCCTGCGCCCAAGGATGGCGTCAAGCGCGCGTCCTGGCTGTCCGTGTCTCGATCGTCCTCGGGCTCCCATCGGTTCGCTTGCTGCTTCGCCCGCCTGCCGGCCGTGACCTGCGCGCTGGCGGTCGCCGGCGGCTGCGGCGACGGCGACCTGCGCCCCGACGTCCGCTACCAGCTCGTCGGGCTCCTGCCGGTCAGCGGCGGGGCGTGCCCGGCGGCCAGCACGGCGCCACCCCGGATCGGCGGCGCCACCCGGGTGCGGCTCACCTTCCGCGGCGAGGTCGACCGCGCCCTGCGCTGCGACGCCGTGCTCGCGCTGGACGACGCCGCGCCCTACGTCGCGGTCCCCGACCGCACCGATCCGGTCACGCTGTACGTCGAGTACTTCGACGACGCCGGCACGCTCCTGGCCCGCGGCGAGCGGCGCGGCGTCGACCTCGTCGGCGGCGCCACGGTGCAGGTCCACGTCCAGCCCGCCGGCGCCTACGTCTGCCCGCTGGGCACCGCCGGCACCGCGCGGGCGTTCCACAGCGCGACGCCGCTGCCGGGCGGAGAGATCCTGCTGTTCGGCGGGCTGGTCGGCGCCGCCGGCGGCGACTCGACCGCGTTCGCGCCGGCCGCCGGCGGCTACGTGTCGAGCGCCGCCGAGATCTACGACCCGCGCGAGCGCCGCTTCTACCCGCTCACGATCACGGGCGCGCGGCCGCGCGCGTTCCACGAGACGCTGGTGCTGCGCAGCGACGGCGGCCTGGTCGAGCTCCTGGTCGTGGGCGGGCTCGGCGTCGCCGGCGACCCGACCCTCGCCGGCAACATCGCGGCCCAGCCCACCGCCGGCGGCGCGCCCTGGACCTGGGTCGATCCCGATGGCGGCGTGCGCGCGGGGTCGCTCGCGCTGCCGGCGGAGCGCCTGGTCTACGATCCGGCGACGCGGAGCGTGACGCGGACCGAGGTCATGGGCGGCCCCCTGCCCCGGCTGTTCGGCACCGGCACCCTGCCCGCCGGGGCCGGCGCCGGCCAGGCCCTGGCGGTGGTCGGCGGCAAGACCGCGGGCGGCGCCGACGAGCTCGGCCACGAGTCGGTGCGCGGCGACGGCACCTCGGGCGGCGTCGTCAACGGCCGGCCCCGCCTGGGCGCGACGGTGGTGGCGCTGTCGCCGACCGAGGCCCTGGTGTGGGGCGGCGACCTCACCGCCGTCGCGGGCTCGGTCCGCGCCGGCGACCGGCTGACGATGCTCGACGGCGCGCCGGCGCTCGACGCTGGCCCCCAGCTCACCGCCGAGCTCAACCGCGCCTTCCACGCCGCGGCCCGGCTCGGCGGCGGCGTCCTGGTCGGCGGCGGGCTCACCGTCACCGCCGGCACGATCCAGGACGTGGGCCACGGCGTGCTCCTCGAGCACGTCGATCCCGTCTCGCTCGCGGCGACCCCGATCACCGTCGAGAGCGGCACCCTGGTCGCCTACCCGGCGGCGGTCGCGATGGCGCGCGGCGACGTCCTCGTCACCGGCGGCGCCAGCCCCGGCGTGTGCGCCAGCACGCTGGCGTGCCCGTCGCGCCAGAGCCTCCGCGTGCGCCCCGGCGCCGGCGCGCAGCCGCCGACCGCGGCCAGCACCGGCAGCCCCGGCTTCGCCCGCTACGGCCACCGCCTGACCCTCCTGCCCGACGGCTCGGTGCTGGTCAGCGGCGGCTTCACCCCCGCCGTCGAGCCCGATCAGATCCGCGCCCTCCGCGACGCCGAGCTGTTCACGCCGCACGAGGCGATCGACGATCCGCTCGCCGACCTCGGGCTGGGCCGCGCCCCCGGTGACGTGGCCCGCGCCGGCGACGGCACCCCGCTCGCGCCGTGCACCCTGCTCGGCGCGACGCCGTGAGGCCGCGGGGGGGCGTGGCGGGGCGGCGGGGCGGCGCGGGGCGGGCCGCGCGGGCGGCGGGGCGGCGCGCGGCGGGCCGCAGCGGCTCGAGTTCGGACTCGGGCTCGGGTTCGGACTGATTGACCCGCTCACCCTGAGCCCTTCACCGACCGCGGTCGGAGATTGCGGGAAACGAACGGCGAGCTGCATCTCTCCGGTCGGCCTGAGCCGCCCGAGCGTCAGCGAGGGCGTGTCGAAGGCCGACAAGCCGCGGCCGTCG
>CAADGB010000109.1 GCA_900696455.1 uncultured delta proteobacterium | reverse complement strand
GGCGGCGGCGATCACCCTGGCCGCGACCGACCGCGGCGACGCGGCGGCGCCGGGCTGCGGCGACGGCCGCGCGCGCCTGGCCGGGATCTGGGACGACGACGTCCGGGCCCGCGTCCGCGCCGCGGTGGTGACCGCCGGCGGCGGCCAGGGCGAGGCGCGCTGGCGCCAGCTCGAGCACGGCCTCGATCGCTACGCCCGCGGCTGGTCGGCGATGCGGCGCGACGCCTGCCTCGCCACCCGCGCCGGCGAGCAGTCGGCCGAGCTCCTCGACCGCCGCATCCACTGCCTCGACACCCAGCTCGCGCGGCTGGGCGAGATCACGCGCCTGGTCCAGTCGGACGACCCCGCGGTCAGCGAGTACGCGGTCGACGTCCTGCGCGGCGTGCCCGCGCTCGATCGCTGCGCGGCGCCGGTGCAGCTCGAGGCCCGCGTGCCGACGCCGCCCGACGCCGCCACCGCCGCCGCCGTCGCCGCGCTGCGCGACGAGCTGGTGCGGGCCGACATCCAGCGCCTGGCCGGACGCTACGAGGCGGCCGAGGCGCGCCTGGCGCCGCTCGAGGAGCGCGCCGCCACCCTCGGCTTCCGCCCGGCCGAGGCCGAGGTGCTGTACCTGCGCGGCCTGGTCCGCATGCACACCGCGACCCCGGCCGACGGCCACGACACCCTGCGCCGCGCCGCGTTCGCCGCCGAGGCCGGCCGCCACGACGAGGTCGCCGTCGACGCGTGGACCGCGCTGGTCCTGGTCGCCGCGTCCGATCTCGGCGACCTGCCGCGGGCCCGCGACTACGCCGAGCGCGCCGGCGCGGCCCTCGAGCGCCTGGGCGAGGCGCCGGAGGTGGCCGCCCGCCTCGAGCTCAACCTCGGCCAGCTCCACCTCATCGCCAGCGACCACGCCCGCGCCCGCGCCGCCTTCGAGCGCGCGCTCGCCCTGGCCGGCGACCACGAGCTCCTGCGCGACGAGGTGATGTCCCGCACCGGCATGCTCGACGAGGAGGAGGGGCGCTTCGAGGACGCGCTGCGCCGCCACCAGGAGGTGCTCGCGACCCGCCAGGCGAGCCACGGCCCCGATCACCCCGAGGTCGGCCTCGCCCACACCAACATCGCCTCGGTGCTGCTCCAGCTCGGCCGGGTCGAGGAGGGCCTGGTCCACACCCGGCGCGCGCTCGCCATCGATCTCGCGGTCTACGGCCCGACCCACGTCCAGACCGCGCGCTCGCGCCTCAACGTGGGCGAGCTGCTGGCGCTCGCCGGGCACCACGACGAGGCCCTGGGCGAGACCGGCCGCGCCCGCGCCGACCTCGAGCGCGTCCACGGCCCCGATCACGCGGTGGTGGCGATGGCGCTCCTGAGCGAGGGCCAGCTCCTGGTCCGGATGGGGCGCGCGCGCGAGGCGGTGCCGCTCGAGCGCCGCGCGCTGACCGTGCTCGAGCGCGCGTACGGCGAGGCCAACTTCGAGACCGCGCGCTGCCTCATCAACCTCGGCGACGCCCTGCGCGAGGCCGGCGAGCACGCCGAGGCGGTGGCGATCGCGCGCCGCGGCGAGGCGGCGATGGAGGCGCTGGTCGGCCCCGACAGCCCGTTCGCCGGCTACGGCCTGACCGGCACCGGCCGCGCGCTCCTCGACGCCGGCCGGCCGGCCGAGGCCATCGCGCCGCTCACCCGCGCCCTCGCGCTCTACGAGGCGGGCGGCGTCGATCCGGTCCAGCGCGCCGCGACCACCTTCGCCCTCGCCCGCGCGCGGTGGGCGGCGCGGTCCGACCGCCCCACGGCGCCGGCGCTGGCCCGCGCCGCGCGCGAGGTGTTCGTGGCCGCCGGCCCGGGCGCCGCCCGCGAGCTGGCCCAGGTCGACGCCTGGCTGGCGTCGCTCCCGTAACCCCGGGCCGGCGGCGTCGTCCAACGCCCGTCGCCATGCCGCGGTCCAGCCACCTCGCCCCGCCCGCGCTCGTCCTCGCCCTCGCGGCGCTCGTCGCCGTCCTGGTGGCGCGGGCGCCGCTCGCCCACGCCGGCGAGCTGCGCGGCGTCGTGGTCGATCCGGCCGGCGCGCCGGTGGCCGGGGCCCAGGTCGTGATCGACGGCGTCGAGCTCGTCACCGCCGAGGACGGCTCGTTCGTGCTGCCCGACGGCCCCGACCGCGCCGACGACGTGCTGGTGGTGGCCGACGGCTACGAGCTCCTGCTCACCCGGCTCCGCGCCGGCCGCCCGGCGCGGCTGGTCCTCACGCCGGGCGCCGGCGCCCGCGGCGTCGAGGTGGTGGCGCTCGCGGCCGCGGCGCCGTTCGTCGACCAGCCGGTGACCTACGATCTGGGCGCCGAGGCGATCCGCGCCGTGCCCGGCGCCGGCAACGACGCGCTCAAGGCGCTGCAGAGCCTGCCCGGCGTCGCGCGCATCCCGTTCGGCCTCGGCGGCCTGGTGCTGCGCGGCAAGAGCCCGCGCTCCACCAACGTCTTCCTCGACGGCATCGAGGTGCCGCTGCTCTACCACTTCGGCGGCCTGGCCTCGTTCTTCCCCACCGCGATGATCGACGGGCTCGAGCTGTCGCCCGGCGGCTTCAGCGTGCGCTGGGGCCGGGCCGCCGGCGGCGTCGTCGAGATCCGGTCGCGGCCGGCGCGCATCGATCGGTGGCGGGTCGGCTCCGAGGTCAGCCTCGTCGACGCCCAGGTGCGCGGCGAGGGGCCGGTGGCCGGCGGCGGCCTGTCGGTCGGGCTGCGTCGCTCGTACGTCGACGCCGTCCTCGCCGCCGCCGCCCCCGAGCTCACCCTCGCCCCCCGTTACCTCGACGGCCAGCTCCGCTGGGACCGCGGCAGCGAGACCAGCCCGGGCGGCCGCTGGACCGCGCTGGTGTTCGGCTCCGATGATCTGCTCACGTTCACCCAGGACGCCGACGCCATGAGCGGCGACGACGGGCTCGATCTCGACTACCGCTCGCGCTTCGCCCGCGCCGCCCTGACCTGGGAGCGGCAGCGCGGCCCGTGGCGCTACCGCGCGACGCCGTCCCTCGGCGCCGACGAGGTCGCGCTGACCGCCGACGGCCAGGGCATCACCCGCACCACGATCCCGCTGGCCCTGCGCGCCGACGCCCGGCGCACGGTGCGCGACGGCTGGCTGGCCGCCGGCGTCGATCTGGTCGGCGCGCGCAACGGCTACGACATCTACAACGAGCCGCCGGCGATGCCGGGCGCCGGCGAGCCCGACGAGCTGGTGCGCCGCCGCGGCGCGCGCTGGGCCACCGACGCCGGCGCCTGGACCGAGGCCTTCTACCGCGTCGACGGCGGCGCGCTGGGCCTCCGCCCCGGCCTCCGCCTCGACTACCTGGGGCTGTCCGAGCAGTGGGTCGTCGATCCGCGCCTGACCGTGAGCCACGAGCTGCCGCGCGACGTGACCCTCGTGACCTCGGTCGGGCGCTACCACGAGCCGCCGGTCGCCGCCGATCTCGACCCGGCCTTCGGCAACCAGGATCTGAAGGCGTCGTCGAGCTGGCAGACCTCGGTCGGGGTGACCGCGCCGCTGCCGGCGAGCTCGTCCGTGGGCGTGACCGCGTTCTGGGATCGGTCGCGCGACCTGCCGGTCGACGCCGTGACCGGGGCCACCGCCCAGGCCGCCGGCGGGCCGCAGGGCGGCGGCGCCGCCGCCGCGAGCCGCGAGCTCACCGAGGAGCAGTTCGGCTCGTACAGCTACCGCGAGAACACCGGGCTGGGCCGGACCCGCGGCGTCGAGGTCCTGGTGCGCAAGCGCAGCGGGCGGTGGAGCGGGTGGCTGGCGTACACCCTGTCGCGGGCGGAGCGCCGCGCCGATCCGCGCCTCGATCCGACCTGGCGCCCGTACGTGCTCGACCAGCCCCACGTGCTGACCGCGCTGGCGACGGTGCCGCTGGGCCGCTGGCAGCTCGGCGCCCGCGTCCGCTACGCCAGCGGCAACCCGATCACGCCGGTGGCCGCCACCTACTTCGACACCGACCGCCAGGACTACCGGCCCGTCGACGGCCCGATCCTGTCGGAGCGGCTGCCCGCGTTCTTCCAGCTCGACCTGCGCGTCGACCGGGTGTGGCGCCGGCCGTGGGGGCAGCTCAAGCTGTTCCTGGACGTGCAGAACGCCACCAACCGGCTCAACCCCGAGGGCGTCCGCTACAACTTCGACTACAGCCGGCGCGACTACACCCGCGGCCTGCCGTTCTTCCCGTCGCTGGGCCTGGAGTACGTGCCGTGAGCGCGCGCCGGGGCGCGGGCGCGGGCGCGGGCGCGGGGCTCGCCGCGGGTGCCGGGACGCGCGCGGGCGCG
>CAADGB010000108.1 GCA_900696455.1 uncultured delta proteobacterium | reverse complement strand
GGGGTCGACGCCGGGCTCCGTCCGGACGCCGGCGTCGCGCTCGCTCGCGCCGACGCGGCGGTCGCCGCGCCCGGCCCCGACGCGGCGGCGGGCGCACCGGTCGACGCCGCCGAGCCACCGGCCGAGGTCGACGCGGTCGAGGCCGCGCCCGCGGTGTCGGCGGCGCAGCTCTCGAGCCACCTGGCGCGGCAGGCCGCGCAGTCGGCGAGCCGCATGGATCGCTGCTACCAGAACGCCACCAAGGCCTTGCCCGAGGATCAGCCCCTGACCGGCGAAGTGGACATCGGCCTGGCGGTGATGCCTACTGGAGCCATCTCCAACGTGCGCATCACTCGTAACTCCACCGGCTCGAGCAGCCTCGGCGCCTGCGTGCAGGCCACCGTCGAGACCTGGAGCTTCCCCGCCCACAGCGAGGGCGAGCCGGTCGAGTTCGTCTACCCCTTCCGCTTCGGGCCGCGCGGATGACCTACCGGCAGGAGAGCCTGGCGGCCCGGATCCCGGGCATGGCCCGCGAGCTGGTCGGCGCCGAGATCCTGGTCGTCGACCAGGACGACAACGTCCTCGCCGGCACCGGCAAGCTCCTGGGCGCGGCCAGCCTCAACGTCACCGGCGTGCGCGACCCCGAGGCGGCGCTGGCCGCGGTCGAGCGCCAGTTCTTCTCGGTCATCCTGGTCGATCTCGACACCCCGGCGCCGGGCGCCGGCCTCGAGACCATCCGCCAGGTCAAGGCCATGTCCCCGGCCTCGATGGTGATCGCCTTGACCCCGCGCCGCTCGTTCGACGACGCGGTGAGCGCGGTGCGGGCCGGCGCCATCGACCTCGTCCTCAAGGCGCCCGACTCGGTGGCCTACCTCAAGGAGCGCGTGCTCGACGCCGCCGGCCGCTCGGTCGACAAGCGCGAGGTCGACACCGTGCTCGGCGAGGTGCGCGCCGTCCACGACACCTTCCTGCAGAAGTTCATGGACGCCGAGCGCCGCGCCCTCGATCTCGCCGACCGCCTGGCCGGCAAGGATCCGGCGGCCATGGCGATGGACATCGCCAGCTTCGCGGCGCTGGTGGTCGACGAGGTCGACTCGATGGTCGAGGAGCTGACCGAGGCCGCGCCGCCCGGCTTCACCTTCGTCCACGCCACCAGCGGCGGCGAGGCCCTCGACCGCATGTCGAGCGGCCGCTTCCACTACGCGCTGGTCTCGGACGAGCTGCACGACCTGCCGGCGTCGATGGTGACCGCCACGATCCGCGCCCAGAGCCCCGACACCGTGGTCTTCGTGTTCCGCGGGCCCGGCCCCGGCGGCTACGTCAACCTGCTCGAGCCCCTGGGCCAGCGCCCGATCGTGACGCCGTTCGAGGACACCCGGCAGCTCGTCGGGCGCCTCGACGAGCTGGCCGAGGCCTTCCGCGCCCGCGCCCGCGAGCGCCGCTACACCCAGAACTTCCGCGAGAAGCACTACGACTTCCTGCGCCGCTACGTCGAGCTCAAGACCAAGATCGATCGCGCGCACACCGAGTCCTCCGGCGCCGGGTCGAACCCGGGCGGGGCGACGCCCTCGGCCTCGGGCTCGAACCCGACGGGGCGCTGAGCGCGGCGGCCGCGGGCTCGGCCTCGGGCTCGGCCTCGGGCTCGGGCTCGGGCTCGGGCTCGGGCTCGGGCTCGGGCTCGGCCTCGGGGGGCGGCTGCTCAGAGGCCGGGGGCGGGGAAGCGGCGGGTCAGCTCGGCGACCTCGCCGCGGATGCGGGCGAGGCGCGCGGCGTCGGTCGGGGCCTGGGCGACCTCGTCGATCCAGGCGGCGATCTGCACGAGCTCGGCCTCGGTCATGCCGCGCGAGGTGACCGCCGGCGTGCCGAGGCGGATGCCCGACGGGTCGAACGGCTTGCGCGGATCGAAGGGCACGGTGTTGTAGTTGCAGACGATGCCGGCGGCGTCGAGGGCGCGCGCCAGCGGCTTGCCGGCGGTGCCCTTGCCGGTGACGTCGACCAGCACCAGGTGGTTGTCGGTGCCGCCGGTGATGACGTCGAAGCCGCGCTCGACCAGGGCCGCGGCCAGGGCCCGGGCGTTCTTCACGATCTGCTGGGCGTAGTCGCGGAACGCCGGCTGCGCCGCCTCGTGCAGCGCGACCGCGATGCCGGCGGTGGTGTGGTTGTGAGGGCCGCCCTGCAGCCCGGGGAAGATCGCGCGGTCGATCGCCTTCTGGTGACTGCCCTTGCACAGGAGCATGCCGCCGCGCGGGCCGCGCAGGGTCTTGTGGGTCGTGGTCGAGACCACGTCGGCCACCGGCACCGGCGAGGGGTGGACGCCGGCGGCGACCAGGCCGGCGATGTGGGCGATGTCGGCGACGAAGATGGCGCCGACCTCGTGGGCGATCTCGGCGAAGGCCGCGAAGTCGATCACCCGCGGGATCGCGGTGCCGCCGGCGAACAGGAGCTTCGGCCGCTCCTTGCGCGCGAGGTCGCGGACCTCGTCGAGATCGATCCGGCCGGTGTCCTTGCGCACGCCGTACTGCACCGGGCGGAAGTAGCTGCCGGTGATCGACACGCCCCAGCCGTGGGTGAGGTGACCGCCCGCCGGCAGCGCCATGCCCATGACGGTGTCGCCGGGGCGGAGGAAGGCGAAGTACACGGCCAGGTTGGCCGGCGAGCCCGAGTAGGGCTGGACGTTGGCGTGGTCGGCACCGAACAGGGCGCGGGCGCGGTCGACGCAGAGCTGCTCGATGCGGTCGATGTTGGCCTGGCCCTCGTAGTAGCGCTTGCCGGGGTAGCCTTCGCTGTACTTGTTGGTGAGGACGGTGCCGGTGGCGGCGAGGACCGCGGCCGAGGCGTAGTTCTCCGACGCGATGAGGCGGATCGTGTCGCGCTGCAGCGCCTCCTCGGCGGTGAGCAGCGTGGCGAGCTCGGGATCGACGGCGTGGACGGTGTCGGCGGCGTGCGACATGGCGGGGGCATCCTACCCCGTGAACCCGGTCCAGGTCGTCGTCGCGTCCGCCGCGGGCGCCCGCCGCCCGGCCGCGACCGATCTGCGCCGGGGTCGGGCCAGGATCATCGACGCCGCCCGCCCCGCGGTGTACACCCGGGAGGCTCATGTACCACCCGTCCCGCGACGACTTCGTTGCGGCCGCCGCGCACGGCAACCTCATCCCGGTCTACCGCGAGCTGTGCGCCGACGCCGACACGCCGGTGTCGGCCTACGCCGCGCTCGGCCAGGGCGATCACAGCTTCCTCCTCGAGAGCGTCGTCGGCGGGGCGACCTGGGCGGCGTACTCGTTCGTCGGCGTGGCGCCGCGCGCGGTCCTGACCTGTCGCGACGGCGTCGCCCGCGCCACCTGGTACGATGTCGAGGGCGGCGGGCCGGCGCGCACCGCCGAGTGGCCGGCGCCCGATCCGGTGGGGGCGCTGGCCGAGGTCATGGCCGAGTTCCGTCCGGCGCCGGCGCCCGGGCTGCCGCGGTTCTGGGGCGGGGCGGTGGGCTGGATCGCCTACGACTGCGTGCGCGCGTTCGAGGAGCTGCCCTCGCGCGACAAGCCCGGCCTCGATCTGCCGGGGCTGTGCATGGCGGTCACCGACACCGTGGTCGTCTTCGACAACCTGCGCCAGACCATCAAGATCGTCGCCACCGCCTACGTGCCGCGCCCCGAGCGCCCCGAGCGCGTCGAGGCCGCGTACGCCCGGGCCTGCGCGCGCATCGACGACGTCATCGCCCGCCTGCGCGGGCCGCGGCCCCGGCTCACGCCGCTGGCTCCGCTGCTCCCCCGGGCCGCGGCGGCCGAGGCCGCGGCGACGCCGGCGGCGACCTCGCGCTTCGGTCGCGCCGAGTTCGAGGGCGCGGTCGAGCAGATCAAGGAGTACATCCTGGCCGGCGACGCCTTCCAGGTCGTGCTGTCGCAGCGCCTCGACGTCCCTCGCGCCGGCGTCGACCCGCTCGACGTCTACCGCTCGCTGCGGGTGATCAACCCGTCGCCCTACATGTTCCACCTCCGCTATCCGGAGGCCACGGTCACCGGCGCCTCGCCCGAGACCCTGGTGCGCCTCGACGGCGACACCATCGAGCTGCGGCCGATCGCGGGCACCCGGCCGCGTGGCGCCGCCCGCGCCGACGACGTCCGGCTCGAGGAGGAGCTCCTGGCCGATCCCAAGGAGCGGGCCGAGCACCTCATGCTCATCGATCTCGGGCGCAACGACGTCGGCCGGGTCGCCGCCACCGGCAGCGTGCGGGTGACCGAGCAGATGGTGGTCGAGCGCTACAGCCACGTCATGCACCTGGTCTCCCACGTCGTCGGCCGCCTGGCCCCGGGCCGGGCCTGGCCCGACGTCCTGCGCGCCGCCTTCCCGGCCGGCACGCTGTCGGGCGCGCCCAAGATCCGGGCGATGGAGATCATCGACGAGCTCGAGCCCACGGCGCGCGGGCTCTACGGCGGCGCGGTCGGCTACGTGTCGTTCACCGGCAACATGGACCTGGCGATCGCGATCCGCACCCTGGTCACCCTGGCCGACGGGATCCACGTCCAGGCCGGCGCCGGCATCGTCGCCGACAGCGATCCGGCCGGCGAGTGGGAGGAGACGATGAACAAGGCGCGCGCCGTCCTGCGGGCGGTGGCGATGGCCGCCCGCCCCGACGACGACGGCGACGCCGACGACGCCAACGAGGCGGCGGCCGCGACCGCGCCCGACGCCGGAGGCCCGGCCTGATGCTGCTCCTCATCGACAACTACGACTCCTTCACCTGGAACCTGGCCCAGTACCTGGGCGAGCTCGGCGAGGACGTCCGGGTCGAGCGCAACGACGCCCTGAGCGTCGACGGCGTGGTGGCCCTCGCCCCGGCCCGCGTCGTCATCTCGCCCGGGCCGTGCACGCCCAACGAGGCCGGCATCTCGATGGACGTCATCCGCCGCCTCGCCGGCCAGGTGCCGATCCTCGGGGTGTGCCTGGGCCACCAGTGCATCGGCCAGGTCTACGGCGGCCGCATCGTGCGGGCGCGCCAGGTCATGCACGGCAAGGTCAGCAAGGTCTTCCACGACGAGCGCGGGCTGTTCGCCGGGGTCGAGAACCCGTTCCTCGCCACCCGCTACCACTCGCTGGTGATCGCGCCCGAGTCGCTGCCCGAGACCCTCGAGGTCACGGCCAAGACCTGGGACGACGAGATCATGGGGGTGCGGGTGCGGGCGCTGGCCGGCACGGCGGCGCCGGTCGAGGGCGTGCAGTTCCACCCCGAGTCGATCATGACCACCGCCGGCAAGGCCATGCTCGCCAACTTCCTGCGCGCCGGCCGCGCCGAGGCGGCGGCGTGAGCGGGGCGGGGCCGGGCGCGGGGGCCGCGGGCGCGAGCCCGGCCGCGGCGGAGGACGCCGCCCGCGACGTCAAGGCGGCGCTGGCCCGGGTGATGGCCGGCCTCGATCTCTCCGCCGACGCGATCGCCGGGGTCTTCGGCGCGATCATGGACGGCCTCGCCACGCCGGCCCAGATCGGGGGCCTGCTGGTGGCGCTGCGCATGAAGGGCGAGACCGCCGACGAGCTGGCCGGCGCGGCCCGGGCGATGCGGGCGCGCGCCCAGCCCCTGGCGGCCCCCGACCCGGCGCGCGCCGTCGACACCTGCGGCACCGGCGGCGACAGCGCCGGGCTGGTCAACGTCTCGACCCTGGCCGCGGTGCTGGCGGCGGCGGCGGGGGCCCAGGTCGCCAAGCACGGCAACCGGGCGCTGTCGTCGCAGGCCGGCTCGGCCGACGTCCTCGAGGCGCTGGGCGTGGTGGTCGACGCGCCGCCGCCGGCGGTGGCCGCCTGCCTGCGCGAGGCCGGCATCGCCTTCGCCTTCGCGCCGGTCTTCCACGCCGCCACCCGCCACGCCGCCGGGCCCCGGCGCGAGCTGGGCGCGCGCACGATCTTCAACCTGCTCGGGCCGCTGACCAACCCGGCCCGCGTCGCCCACCAGGTGGTCGGCGTCTACGATCGGCGCTGGTGCGTGCCGGTGGCGCGGGCGCTGGGCCAGCTCGGGGCGCGCCGCGCCTTCGTCGTCCACGGCGAGGGTGGACCGGCCGGCCTCGACGAGATCGCGGTGCGCGGGACGACCTGGATCGCCGAGTGGGACGGCGCCGGCGTGCGCGAGCACGAGGTGACGCCGGCGTGGTTCGGCCTGCCGCCGGCCGACCCCGGCGAGCTCGCCGGCGGTGACGCCGCCCACAACGCGGGCGTGCTGCGCCAGGTCCTGGCCGGCGAGGACGCCGCCCACCCGGCAGCGCCGACCCGCGCGGTGCGCCACGCCGCGTGCATGACCGCGGGGCTGGCGCTGGTCGCCACCGGGCTGGCCCCGGGGCCGGTCGAGGGCACGGCGCTGGCGGCGGCGACCATCGACGACGGCCGGGCGCTGGCCGCGCTCGAGCGCTGGCGCGCCGCGAGCCACGCCACCCGCGACGCCGCGGCGGCCGCCGCCGGAGGCCGGTCGTGAGCGCGGGGGTCGGGGCGGGCGATCGACCGGGCCACCCGGGCGGGCTCGGCGTGCTGGGCACGATCCTCGACGCCAAGCGCGAGGAGGTCGCGGCCGCCCGCGCCGCGCGGTCGCTGGCCGAGGTCGCGGCCGCCGCGCGCCTGGTGCCGCCGGCGCGCAGCCTGGCCGCGGCCCTGGCCCGTCCCGCCGGCGGCGCGCCGCTGCCGGTGCGGGTCCTGGCCGAGGTCAAGCGGGCGTCGCCGTCGGCGGGCCCGATCGCGCCCGGCGCCGATCCGGTCGCGGTGGCGCGCGCCTACCAGGAGGCCGGGGCCGCGGCGATCTCGATGCTCACCGATCGCCGCTTCTTCGACGGCGACCTGGCGTTCCTCGCCGCCGCCCGCGCCGCGGTGACCGTGCCGCTCCTGCGCAAGGACTTCCTCGTCGACGCCTACCAGGTCGTCGAGGCGCGCGCCGCCGGCGCCGACGCGGTGCTGCTCATCGTCGCCGCCCTCGACGACGGTCGCCTGGCCGAGCTCCTGGCGGTGGCGGCCGACTTCGGCATGGACGCCCTGGTCGAGGTCCACGACGAGGCCGAGGCCGGCCGCGCCGTCGCCGCCGGCGCCCGGCTGATCGGCGTCAACCACCGCGACCTCCGCACCTTCGAGCTGGACCTCGGGCTCACCGGCCGGCTGGCGCCGACCCTGCCGGCGGGCACGGTGCTGGTGGCCGAGAGCGGCATCCGCACGCCCGCCGACGTCGCCGGCCTCGCCGCCGCCGGCGCCCACGCCATCCTGGTCGGCGAGACCCTCATGCGCGCGCCCCGGCCCGGCGACGAGCTCCGCCGCCTGGCCGCCGGGGCCTGACCGGGCGCCGGCCCGAGGAGCCAGGAGCGCGACGAGGAGCCATGGCGGTCGCCGTCAAGATCTGCGGCATCACCCGCGAGGACGACGCCGCGCGGGTCGCCGAGGCCGGCGCCGACTACCTCGGCCTCAACTTCTGGCCGGGCTCGAAGCGCCACGTCACGGTCGCCCGCGCCGCGGCGCTGGGCCGGGCGGCGCGCGCCGCGCGGCCGGCGGTGGCGCTGGTCGGCCTGTTCGTCGACCAGCCCGAGGACGAGATCGTCGCCGCCGCCGCCGCCCTCGCCCTCGACGTCGTCCAGCTCCACGGCGACGAGCCGCCGGCGGCGGTCGCCGCCCTGACCGCGCGCGGCCTGACGGTGTGGAAGGCCCACGCCGTGCGCGACGCCGGCGACGTGGCCGGGCTCGCCGCCTGGCCGGCGGCGGCCCACCTGCTCGACGCCCCCAGCCCCGGCCGCGGCGGCTCGGGGACGCGCTTCGACTGGGGGCTGGCCGCCGCCGCCGTCGCCGCCGGCCACCGGGTGGTCCTGGCCGGCGGCCTCACGCCCGACAACGTCGCGGCCGCCATCGCCCGCGTCCGGCCGTTCGCGGTCGACGTCGCCTCCGGGGTCGAGGCGGCGCCGGGGGTGAAGGATCTCGATCGGGTGCGTGCCTTCCTGGCCGCGACCGCGGCATGATCGGCCGGTCCATGCGCACCACCTTGGCGCTCGCCGTCCTGCTCGCCACCGCGACCGCCGGCTGCGGCGACGGGCTGGTCGAGCCCGGCGTCGACGCCGCGCCCGTCCCCTATGACCCGTGGACCCTCGTCGTCCTGCCCGACTCCCAGGGCACGGTCTACCAGCATCCGGACGTGTGGCTGGCCCAGACCCGCTGGATCGCCGAGCAGGCGGCGACCCTCGACCTCCGGCTGGTGGTCCACGTCGGCGACATCACCGAGTGGAACACCCCGGCGGAGTGGGAGGTGGCGCGGCGCGGGATCGACGAGCTCGAGGCGGCGGCGCCGCTGGTGCTGGTGCCCGGTAACCACGACTACGACGTGTCCGCCTACCGGACGTCGCGCCTGGGCGCGTACTGGCCGGCGGCGGCGCTGGCGGCGCGGCCGACCTTCGGCGGCCTCTACGAGGCCGACCGCACCGACAACAGCTACCAGCTCCTCGACGTCGACGGCGCGCCGTGGCTGGTGCTCGGCCTCGAGTGGGGGCCGCGCGACGCCGTCCTCGACTGGGCGGGCGCGGTGCTCGACGCCCACCCCGACCACCGCGCGATCGTCGTCACCCACGCCTTCACCTACCTCGACGACCGCCGCTACGACTGGGCGACCCACGGCGCGGCCCAGCGCTACAACCCCCACAGCTACGTCGGCGTCGCCTGGCCCGAGGTCAACGACGGCGAGGAGATCTGGCAGCGGCTCATCGCGCCGCGGTCATCGGTGGAGCTGGTGGTGTCGGGGCACGTCCCCGACGAGGGCGTCGGCCGCCTGAGCACGCCGGCGGCCGGGGGCCGGCCGGTCCACCAGCTCCTCGCCAACTTCCAGTCGGGGCCGATGGGGGGCAGCGGCTACCTGCGGATCATGACCTTCACCGGCTACGGGCTCGACGTCCGCACCTACTCGCCGTGGCTCGATCGCTTCGAGACCGCGCCCGAGCACCAGTTCGTGCTGCCGTGGGCGCCGTGAGCCCGGCCGGCGGCCGGCGACCGGCGCCGGTGACCGCGCCATGACCGCCGCGGTCGTCGTCTTCGTCCTGACCTACGTCGTGATCGCGAGCCGGCAGCTCACGATCCTCAAGCTCGATCGGCCCGCCGGCGCCCTGGTCGGCGCGGTGGCGATGGTGGCGGTGGGCGGGCTCGGCCTCGACGCCGCGCTGGCCGGCATCGACCTCCACGTCCTCACCCTCCTCCTCGGCGTGCTGCTCCTCGCCGCCTACCTGCAGGAGGCGCGGGTCTTCCGCTTCGCCGCCTACCTCGTCCTCACCCGCGCCCGCTCGGCGCGCTCGCTCCTGTGGATGCTCACGTTCGTCGCCGGCGGGCTGTCGGCGCTCCTGGTCAACGACACGGTCTGCCTGGTCCTGACCCCGCTGGTGGTGATGGTCGCGGTCGAGGCCCGGCTGCCGGTCCTGCCGTACCTGCTCGCCCTCGCCGGCGCCACCAACCTGGGCGGCGTCGTCAGCTTCAGCGGCAACCCGCAGAACATGATGATCGGGCAGGCCGCCGCCGGGCACCCCAGCTTCGCCCAGTACCTGATCCTGACCCTGCCGGTCGGCGTCGCCTGCCTGGCGGCCAACGCCTGGGTGCTGACGTGGCTCTTCCGCGGCGAGCTGCCGGCCGGCCCGCTCGCCGAGCGCTCCCCGCCGCGCCCCGGCCTCGATCGCCCGCTGGCGTGGAAGGGGCTGGCCGCGCTCGCCGGCTTCGCCGTCGCCGCGCTGGCCGGGGTGTCCCTGGCCGGCGCCGCCATCGCCGCCGCCGCGGCGCTGGTCCTCGGCGCGCGCATCGAGCCGCGGCGCGCCCTGGTGCTGGTCGACTGGCAGATCCTGCTGTTCTTCGCCGGCCTGTTCGTCGTGGTCGAGGGCGTGCGGGCCACCGGCGTGCTGACCCAGGCCCTCGACGCCATCGCCCCGCTCACCCACCGCGGCGACGCGGTGGGCGACGCCGCCTTCGTCGGCCTCACCGTGATCGGGTCCAACCTGGTCTCCAACGTCCCGTTCGTGATGATCGCCGCCGACAGCGTGCCGACCATGCCCGATCCGGCGTGGGGCTGGGTCATGCTGGCGGTGGGCTCGACCCTCGCCGGCAACCTGACGCTCATGGGCGCGGTGGCGAACATCATCGTGATGGAGACCGCGGGGCCGCGAGGCGAGATCGGGTTCTTTCGCTTCCTGCGCTACGGCGCGGCCATGACCGCGGTCAGCCTGGTGGTGGCGTTCGCCGTGCTGGCCGCCGAGCGGGCGCTCGGCCTGTTCGCCCTGGTGGGCCTCTGAGCCGGGGGCGGCGAGGCGGCGCGGGTCCGGATGAGATCGGACGAGCCCGTCTGCGGGCGAGGGCGATCGATCGAGGGAGGGCCTGGCATCGATTCGATGACAGGCTCTGCGCCGGGCGCCGCGAGCCGCGCCACTCCCGCCGCAGGTCGCGCCCCGCGGTCACACCCGGAGGCCGGCGTCTCTGCCATCATCGAAGCGATGACCACACCGACCGTCGTCCTCCAGCTCGGCGCCGCCCAGGTCGGGCTCGACGCCTACAACAACCGCGTCTTCGTCGGCCGCGATCCGGCGGCCTCCCAGCTCGCCCACCTCGAGGCCGGCCTGTCGCGCCGTCACGCCGAGGTCTGGCTGACCCAGGGCAACGTCTGGATCCGGGATCTGGGCTCGGCCAACGGCACCTGGGTCAACGGCCAGGCCATCGGCGGCAGCCCGGTGGTGCTGCAGCCCGGCATGCAGGTCTACCTGGGCTCGGTGCCGCTGGCGGTGCGCTGGACCAGCGGCGGCGCCATCGCGGCGGCGCCGGCGGCGCCGGCCTTCGCGGCCCAGGTCCAGCACCACCAGCAGCAGGTGGCGCAGGCGGCGGCGGCCGCGCCGGCCCCGCTCGCCAGCCAGCCCTTGCCCAAGGACTACAGCTACCGCCGCCAGGACGCCAACGGCAACGGCGTGGTGCTGCTGGCGCTCAAGCAGGACACGGCGTGGTCGGGGCAGAAGCTGCACGGCTTCGTCGAGTTCACGGCGCTCGACAACGAGACGGTCGCGTCGATCACGGTCGAGCTCATCGAGAAGCACGCGGACGGGCCGGGCAAGGGCCACGTCTGGGACCGGGTGCTGGTCCGCCAGGGGCCGTGGAAGGCGCTGCACAACGACGTCCTGCCCCTGCCGTTCGAGATCGACGTGCCCAGCGGGGTGGCGCCGTCGGCCCGCGAGGTCCACTGGTACCTGCACGCGGTGGTCGACATCAACTGGGCGTCCGACGTCGACGTCGAGCTGCCGCTGACCATGCGCAACCACGACCTCGAGCGCATCCGCGACGCCCTGGGCGCGCTCGACTACCGCTTCAGCGAGTGGAGGTCGCGGGCCCACGCCCAGCGCTTCGACGCGCGCTTCCAGCCCCCGGCCCAGCACCGCGGCCGCATCAACGGCGTCGACGTCGGCGTCGAGTACCTGGGCGCGACCGTGAAGCTGGCGCTGCAGATCGACAAGAAGGGGCGCGACCGCGAGGAGGCGGTGGCCATCGACCTGGCCCAGCTCCGCGGCAGCCCGGTCGAGGTCCTGACCGCGACCCTGCAGAAGATCATCGACGACGCGATGCGCTGATCGCGCGCGACCGATCGCGCGCCGCGATCAGTAGCGGAGCGCGATCGAGAAGTGCAGGCGGCCGCGGGGGTCGTCGCCGACCCGCGGGAACAAGGGCACGGCCCACTCCAGCGACGCCGAGCCGATGGGCAGGAGCCAGCGCACCGCGCTGCCCACCGCCGGCCGGACGTCGCCGGGGCCGACCGCGGTCCAGGTGTTGGTGACGAGCCCGGCGTCGGCGAACAGCGCCGACGCGATGTCGAAGCCGCCCAGCCGCCACACCGTGAGCTGGGCGTCGACCGTCGACAGCACCCGGATGTTGCCGCCGGCGGGCAGCACCCGGATCTGCGTGGTCTGCCCGAGCGGCGGCACCGGCTCCTCGATGATCTCGGTGGCCAGGCGGTCCTCCTCGAAGCCGCGCACGGTGCTGTCGCCGCCGGCGAAGAAGCGCTCGACCTCGGGCAGGAGCACGGCGCCGTCGAGCGGGATGCCCTGGTCGTAGCGGGCGTCGAGGCGGAGCTGGAGGCGGCCGCGGGTGTAGAAGACCTGGCCCAGGGCGTTGAGCTTGATGAAGGTGTCCTGGCCGAACAGGTACGGGCTGGCGTAGCCGGCGCCGCCCTCGAGGCGGAAGCCGGCCTCGGGCGCCAGCGGGTTGACGTTGCCGCGGTCGTCGCGGCGCTGGTCCCAGGTCAGGGACAGGCCGATGATGCCGGTGCGGGTGATGACCGGGTTGGTGGAGAGGTCGCCGGCCAGCCCCGGCGGCCGCACCAGCTCCTCGTCGCGGCTGCGCCGCCGCCAGTCGTAGCGCAGGGCGGCGGTGACGAGGCGGCCGCCCTGGTCGTCGGTGCGCGGGCGCTCCCAGGTGCGCGACGCCGCCAGCGAGGTGCCGGCCGACACCAGCGAGCCGAAACGCTCGGTGTCCTGGCGGCGCCAGAAGCCGCCGACCTCGGTGTCGAACGAGGGGCCGAGCGTCCGGCGCGCCAGCCAGCGCGGCAGGCGCAAGGTGCTCTCGACCGCCTGGTACTCGGCGCCGAAGGTGAGGGCGGCGTCGACGCGGGCGCCGACCCGCAGGAAGTTGGGGAGCGAGGGCTTGGCGCGGACGAACACGCTCGACTCGGTCGACCACCCGGTCTCGAAGTCGAGCCGGGCCTCGTAGTCGTGGCGCTCCTCGACCCGGACCACGAGGTTGACGGTGTCGCGGCGCGAGTCCTCGAAGTCGACGAAGTCGAGCTTGACCGCGTCGAACAGGTTGGTGGCGCGCAGGCGGCGCGGCCCGGCGGTGAACAGGTCGCCGGTGAGCAGCGCGCCGGGGCGGAAGCCCAGCTCGTCGCGCACCACCCACTCGCGGGTGCGGAAGTTGCCGCGGACCAGCACCTCGCCGATGCGCAGCTCCTGGCGCTCCTCGATGTTGAAGGTGACGATGACCGAGTCGGGGGCGCGCCCGGGCACCGGCTCGAGCACGGTGACCCGGGCCCGCGGCCGGCCGAACGACCAGTACCGGTCGGCGAGGTTGCGGGCGGCGTCCTCGAGGCGATCGGGGACGTAGGGATCGCCGGGCCGGACGCGGGCGCGCGCCACCAGCCGGGCCTCGTCGCCGGCGTGGGCCTGGCCGGCGGCGCGGCCCTCGAACTCGACCCGGACCGCCTCGATCACCGTGCGTGGCCCCTCGTCGACCAGGAAGCGCGCCGCCAGCTCGCGGTCGCGGTCCTCGGCCAGGACCTGGGCGGTGCCGACGGCGGCGGCGATCCAGCCGGCCGCGGTCGGCGCGACCACGACCTCGGCCCGGGCCCGGCGGAAGCCGCGGGCCTGGTAGTAGCGCTGGAGGGCGGCGACGTCGGCGGCGAGCTGGCCGCTGGTGGGCAGCGGCGTGGCGCCGAACAGGCCGCGGGCGGTGGGCCGGGTGCCGAGGACGCCCGCCAGCTCGCCCCGCGGCAGCGAGCAGTCGGGCCCGGGCGCGGCGTCGGCGTGGCCGTGGCGGCGGCAGACGATCGCGACCTCGCGCACCGCCCGCGCCTGGCCGGCCTCGATGCGGTAGACGACGCGGTCGAACGCGCCGAGGCGGACGCGCTCGCTGGTGATCGCGACGTCGAAGTGGCCGCGGCCCTGGTAGTAGCGCTCGAGCGCTCGCGCCGAGGCCGCGACCTCGACGTCGTCGGCGGTGCCGGCGGCGGCGAACGTGAGCTGGCGGCCGAGCTCGTCGTCGGGGAAGGCGTCCTTGTCGTTGCCCTCGAAGACCACGTCGAGCTTGCGCCGCGGATCGATCGACACCCGGACGTCGACACGCTGGGTGCGGCGGTCGAACGAGGTCAGCGGGTCGAAGTCGTGGATGACGCGGGCCGACGGGTAGCCGCGGCGCTGGAAGAGCTGGGAGATGCGGTCGAGATCGGCGAGGAAGCGGGCGTGGGTGAAGCGCCGCCCGCGCGAGAAGCTGGCCGCGAGCTGGGCCGCCGGGATCGCGAGATCGGCGCCTCCCGACGAGGCGTTCACGATCTCGATCTTGCCGAGCTGGTACGCGGGGCCGAGGGTGGCCGAGACCTGGGCCCGCATGCCGTAGGCGCCGACCGGGGTGAGCCGGATCGCGACCGCGGCCTCGAAGAAGCCCTCGTCGCGGAGGAAGCGGCGGATGCGGTCGGCGTCCTCGTCGAGCAGGGCCTGGCGGGCGTCGAGGTCCCATGGCAGCGCGGTGCCGACCCGGACCCGGAGCCGGCGCCGCACCTCGTCGTCGAGGAGCGCGTTGTTGCGGAGGGCGTCGATGAGGCCCTGCTTGACCGTGACGTCGACCCAGCGCACGACCACGATGGGGTCGAGGACCAGCGTGAGCTTCGAGCCGCCCTTGCCGTCGGGCCCCTGGGCGGTGTCGACGAGCTGGTAGCCGAGCTTGCTGGCGAACAGGGCGAGGTCGTTGCGGGCCTGCGCGGTCAGGATCGGCCGCGTCCGCAGCTCGGCCTCGAACATGCGGAGCAGGCGCGCGCGATCGTCGACCAGGGTGCCGGCGAGGTCGAGCTCGGTCCAGCGCCCGCCGGCCGGGGCCTCGCCGCGCTCGTCGTCGTCGCTGGCGGCGTCGGCGTCGGCGGCGGCGTCGCGCTCGGAGGCGCCGTCACCGGCGACGCCGTCCGGACGCTCGTCGGGCTGGGCCCGGGCCGGGACGGCGGTCGCCACGACCATCGCCGGGGCCAGGGCCAGGGCCAGGGCCAGGGCCCACCACGGCGCCCACCACCGGCGCCGGCCGGGCGGTCGCGGACCTGGGGCGCGGCGGGGACGAGGGCAGTAGGCGCGGGGGCGGGGCACGGTCCGGATCACTTGCCGAACAGGAGGCGGAAGACGCCCTTGACCTCGAACGAGGTCACGTCGGGCTCGTCGGCGTCGTCGAAGCGCTTGACCAGGAAGCCGGTCTCGGCGGCGACCGTCGACAGCTCGCCGCGCAGCCAGGTGAAGAGCGGGCTGAGCTGGTGGTGGGGCAGGCGCTGCTCGAGGCGGATGTTGGCCGACAGGCCGCGGGTCGTGCGCTCGAAGTCGCCGATGGCGCGCGAGGTCTCGAGCAGCCGCTTCTCGGCGTGGAAGGCGAAGGAGCTCAGGTTGAGCTCGATGCGGGCGACGTCGAGGTTGGACAGCTCGCGCAGGGGCTCGGCGACCCGGCTCTCGAGGAGGTTGCTGGCGACCTGGCGGACCAGCTCGTCGGTGACGCCCTGCGAGTTGTCGGTCGAGGGATCGATGCGGGTGGGGTCGCCGGCCACCGCCTGGTCGCCGAGGTTGCGGCGCAGCTCCTCGGGGGTGCGCCCCGACAGGATGAGGGTGAGGGTCTGGCTCTTGTCGAGGCCGCTCGAGGTGGTGAGGTCCCAGGTGAGGCGGGGCCAGTCGCCGGAGATCGACAGCGTGATGAGGTGGTCCTGGCCGCTGGGGTCGCGGTAGTCGGCCTCGCTGACGATGTCGAGGGTCGGGGTCTGGGCGCCGACGCGGCGGCGGGGCGAGAACTCGGCGCGGCCGCTGGTGCGGGCGAAGCGAGGGCGGACGCCGGGGATGCGGAAGGTGCCGCGCTCGACGTGGATCGTGTCGTCGAAGCGGAGGTCGCGGGGGGTGCCGGTGATCGCGACCCGGCCGTAGAGATCGATGTGGCCGAGGTTGTTGACCACCGAGAAGCGACGGACGTCGACCCGGAGGTCGAGGAGCGCGGCGCCGAGGAGGGGCTCGGTCTCCCACAACGGGGGCGCCGCCGGCGCCGTCGACGCCGTGGGGGTCAGGGCCTCGCCGACGTCGAAGTTGGCGGTGTAGCGGCCGGTGGTCAGCTCGACGCCGCCGCCGATCTCGAGCTGACCGCGGTCGAAGACGACCTGGATCGCGTCGAGGTTGAGGACGAGGTCGAGGGTGCGCTGGACGCGGAAGGTGACGGCGTCGGCCGAGGCCACGACGTCGGCCGCCACCAGCTTCCAGTCGCGGAGCTCGAGCGAGCCGCCGACGTCGCGGAACGTGCCCTCGTCGTCGATCTTGCCGCCGACGCCGTCGATCGCGATGTCGAGGCCGGTGGTGCCGGCGCTGGTGAAGGCGACCGTGCCGCGATCGAACGCCAGCTCGCGGCGCAGGGCGCGGGGCAGGAGGCGGAGCTGGCGGCCGTCGCCGAAGGTCAGCTCGCCGTCGATGGCCGGGGTGCGGCCGGTGCCGGTGAGGGTGAGCGACAGGCTGGCCGAGCCGCTGGCCTGGGCGAAGGCCTCGGGCGCGAAGGCCAGGAGCATCTCGCCCGCCAGCTCGCCCGAGACGATCACCGCCCACGATCGGGGCGTGAACCCGGCGAAGGTGACGCCGCCGGCCACCGACAGCGGCAGGGCGGAGCGGGTGTAGCCGTCGTCGACCTCGACGCTGATGCCGGTCAGGGACAGCTTGCCGTCGCTGAAGTCGATGCGGCCGCTGGGCACGCGCAGGTTGGCGTCCTGGCCGGCCAGGCGCAAGCTGACGTCGGCGAGGTCGAGGCCGACCTGGACCCGGGGCGCCACGCTCGAGCCCGAGATCCGGGCGCGGAGCTGGGCCTGGCCCGCGGTGCGGTCGAAGACGCCGCCGAGCAGCGGCTGGGCCCGCGCCAGATCGAGCGCGCCCCGCGCCGACAGGTCGAGCAGGGCGGGGCTGGCCGAGCCCTCGACGACGACCTCGCCCATGGGGGTGCGCAGCCGGGCCGGCGTGGCGAGGCGGGCGGTGGCGCCGTCCCAGGTGAGCTGCAGCGGCGCCGCGGCCTCGATCATGAGCGGCACCGGCTGGCCGTCGGGGCCGTCGCCCTCGCCCACGATCACGAGCTCGGCGAGATCGAGGGTGACCGCGGGCGGGCTGGGGCCGCCGAGGTCGGTCTTGACCACGATCCTCCCGGTGCCCCAGATCCGCGTGCCGGGCGGCGCGCCCAGCTCCTCCAGATCGAGCAGGGTCTCGCGCTCGAGCTGCGTGACGTCGGCGGTGAGCTCGAGCGGGTAGGGGGCGCGCGTGCCCACGGTGCCGCTCACCGCCAGCCGGCCGTCGAGGAAGCCGGCGCGGAACGAGACCTGGCCGGCGCCGGTCGGCCGCAGCCGCAGCTCGCCGTCGCCGAGGTGGCGATCGAGGACCCGCGCCCGCGACAGGCGGAGCGCGCCGGTCAGGGTCGGCGCCTCCAGCGTCCCGCCCACCACCAGGGCGCGGGCGTCGAGGAGCGCGTCGGCGGGCAGGCCGGCGGCGGCGTCGGCGCCGGCGGCGAGGGCGACCAGGGCCCGCAGCGGCAGGGCCGACAGCGTGAGCTCGCCGCCGAGGGCGTGGCGGACGTCGGCATGGACGGCGCCGGCGAGCTCGCCGCCGGCCTGGCGGGTGGCGCGGACGATCGCGCACCGGCCGCCGGTCGCATCGCCCGTGCGCAGGCAGGCGTCGACGGCCTCGGGGCTGACCGCCGGCGGCGCGGGGTTGGTGCAGGCCGACTTCGCGCCCGGGCGCTGGTTGAGCCAGAGCGCCACGTCGCCCAGGGTCTCGCCCATGAGCCCGAGCTTGTCGGCGCAGGCGTGGCCCCGGTAGACCAGGCGCATGGGGTCGGGCGGCCCGGACAGGGTGACGTCGGCGTTGACCCGGCCGGCGAGCGTGTCCTTGAGGGCGCAGGTGCGCGCCAGGTCGACGCCGGTCGCCTGGACCCGCACCGACTGCAGCGCCACCGCCGGCGCGGTCCTCACCCGCCCGGTCACCCGCAGGCGACCGCCCAGGCTGCTGGAGGTGACGCTGTCGAGGTGGAGGACGTTCTTCTCGAAGCGGACCGTGCCGCGCAGGGTGCCGAGGCAGGGCACGCCGCGCAGGACCAGGTCGCTCCGCAGGCGCGGATCGTCGAGGGTCCCGCCGATCTTGACGGTGGTCTTGCCCGAGGTCGAGGCGGTCGGGCCCGCGCCCGCCGCGGTGGCGCCCGCCGTGGCCCCGGCGGACGCGCGCACCGGCGCCGGACTGCCCTGGGCCTGGTGGAGCCGGCGGGCGGCGCGCCGCAGCGGGCG
>CAADGB010000107.1 GCA_900696455.1 uncultured delta proteobacterium | reverse complement strand
CGGCGAGCTGCATCTCTCCGGTCGGCCTGAGCCGCCCGAGCGTCAGCGAGGGCGTGTCGAAGGCCGACAAGCCGCGGCCGTCGCGCGAGTGATGTCGGGCGCTTGCCGGCGCCGTTCGTTAGGAGCGTGGGATTCCTTCACGCGCTCAGCCGTCCGCCTACGGCCGGGTCGAGAAGCTGACCTCGTCGATGCCCGACGCCCGGACCGCGTCGAGCACGTCGACCACGCGAGCGTAGGGGACGTCGGCGGCGCTCCGCACCTGGGCCCGGGTCACGCCGCGCAGGTGGCGCAGGCGCGACACCGTCCCGGTCAGGTCGTCGACGTGGACGACCTCGCCGCCCACGCGGAGCTCGTCCCGGTCGACCTCGATGATCAGCTCGGCCCCGGCCGCCGCGCCCGGCCCCGGACCGCCGGCGCCCCCGGCCGGCGGCGGCACGTCGATCGACGTGACGGCGCTGCCGGCGCCGAGCACGAGGGCCCGCATCGCCAGGCCCTCGGCCAGGGACGGCGTGAGGCCGAGGTGCTCGAGCAGCGCGCGATCGAGCTCGACCACGCGCCCCAGCCGCGAGCCGTCGCCGAACCGATCGATGGGGTCGACGCAGCCGCGCAGGGGCGCGCCACCGCTCACGCGGATGCACGCCGCCCGGCACGCGCCCTCGAGCGCCGCCAGCGCGTCGTCGACGGCCGCTGCGCTCCGGCCGAGCGCCGCCCACGCCGCCGCGCACGCCCGATCGGCGTACAGCCCCTCGCACGCCAGCGCCTCGCGCAGCCCCGGCGACAGGTGCCCGGCCTTGCCCGCGGCCTCCATCGCCGCCCGGCACGCCTGCGCCGCCGCCGTCGGCGGCCGCCCGCGCTCGCGCCCGCAGGCGGCGACCAGGAGCGTCGCCAGCGCGAGCGCGCCCACCCAGGCGCCGAGCGGTGATCGCGTCACGCCCGCATCGTAGCCGATATGGGCTCGCCGTTCGTTGCCCGCCCGCTCCGACCGTGGTCGGTGGACGGCTCAGCGCGCGTGAAGGGAGCACGCACCGGTCGATCGGGCGGTCCCGGCGAGGACGCCGGTGCCGACCTGAGTCGGAGCAGATGGCCTCGGCTCAGACGGTCGCGAAGGCCTCGGTCGGGATCTCGACCGGCGTGCGGTCCTCCTTGCCGATCTGCGCCGCCTTGAGCGGCACGGTGGCGAGGACGTTGGCGGCGTAGAACAGCGCGGCGTAGCGCTTGCCGGTGTAGAAGGCGCGGTCGGGGTGGTCGGCGGCCAGGGTGGCCAGCGCCTTCTCGCCGATCGCCGCTTGCTCGAGGAGGAGCCAGCCGATCGCGGTCTCCGACATCATCTCGAGGAAGCGGTTGGCGGCCAGCGGCACCATCTCCATCTTGCCGCCGCCGAACCAGCCCAGGAACCGCATCGCCGTCCCCATCACCGCCTCGGCCGCGGCGCTCAGCCCGGCCGCCGCGTCCCGGTAGGTCGCGTCGTCCTTGATCGTCGCCGCGAACGCCTGCACGTCCTTGATGAAGGCCTGCAGGTTGGCGCCGCCGCGCTGGCCGAGCTTGCGACCGACCAGGTCGAGGGCCTGGATGTGGTTGGTGCCCTCGTAGATCGAGAAGATCTTCGAGTCGCGGGCGTACTGCTCGATGGGGTAGTCCTTGAGGAAGCCGGCGCCGCCCAGGGTCTGGATCGCGGTGACGCACACCTGGAACGCGGTGTCGGAGCCGTAGGCCTTGACCAGCGGCACCAGGAGGTCGACCTGGCCCTGGTGGTACTCGGCGGCGGTCTTGTCGCCGCCGGCGGCGTTGACCTTGTCGATGTGGACCGCGAGCTTGATGATGAGCGCGCGGATGCCCTCGACCTTGGCCTTCATGTCGAGCAGCATGCGGCGGACGTCAGGGTGCTCGATGATGGGCACGCGCGGCGCCGCGGCGTCCTTCCACTGCTTGATCGACGGGCCCTGCTTGCGATCCTTGGCGTACTCCAGCGCGTTGAGGTAGGCCGACGAGGCCACGCCCAGGCCCTGCACGCCGACGCCGATGCGGGCGTAGTTCATGAGGTGGAACATCTGGGACATGCCCTTCTGCTCCTCGGTGCCCACCAGCTCGCCGATGCAGTTGTCGTTCTCGCCGAAGTTGAGCACCGCCGTCGACGACGCCTTGATGCCCATCTTGTGCTCGATCGAGCCGACCTGGACGTCGTTGGAGGTGCCGTCGGAGCGGTCGCGGGGCACGACGAACAGCGACAGGCCCTTGGTGCCGGCCGGCGCGTCCTCGGTGCGGGCCAGCACCAGGTGCAGGATGTTCTTCGACAGATCCTGATCGCCGCCCGAGATGAAGATCTTGGTGCCCTTGAGCTTGTACTTGCCGCCGCCCATCGGGAAGGCCTTGGTCGTCGCCGAGCCGACGTCGGAGCCGGCGTGGGGCTCGGTCAGGCACATCGTGCCGGCGTAGGTGCCGTCGTGGAGCTTGGGGCAGTAGGCCGCGAGCTGCTCCGGGGTGCCGAACTCCTGGATCACGTCGGCCACGCCCTGGGTCAGCGCCGGGTACATGTTGAAGGCGGCGTTGGCGCCGCACATGATCTCCTCCGAGACCGCGTGCAACGTGAACGGGCCCTCCTGGCCGCCGAACTTCTCCGGCACGCTCAGGCGACGCCAGCCGACGTCGTAGAGCGACTTCCACGCCTCCTTGAAGCCGGGCGGGGTCTTGATCTTGCCGGCCTCGAGCGTGCAGCCGGCGGCGTCGCCGGTGGCGTTGAGCGGCCCGAGCTGCTCCTTCGCCCAGCCGTAGAGCTCCTCGAGGACGGTGGCGACCTCCTCCTGGCCCCAGTTCGCGTAGGGCGCCTTGCCGAGCAGGTCCTGCAGCTTGAACTGCTCGAACAGGACGAAGCGGATGTCGCGCAGGTCGGCCTTGTAGCGGTTGATCGGCTGGGACATGGTGCGTACCTCCTCGAAGTGCGGGTGCCGGGGCTCGGGCGCCGGCCGGCTGGCGGGGCCAGGCCGGGAGCGTGCAGGCCAGATGAATGAACCGTCATTCAGTCTGACTGACGCAGCGCGGCACGTCAAGCGCCGGTCACAGAACGGTGCATGCCGGTTCCACCGGCGATGCCCCTCGCCACCCTCGACCAGCTCGACCAGGTCCCCTGGGCGAACCTCGACCACGCCTACGGCAGCGCGGGGGATATTCTCGATACGATCCGCGCACTTGGCTCCGATGACCCGGACGTCCGGGCCCAGGCCCGGGCGGCCTCCGCGCCTCGCTCGACCACCAGGGCGCACAGCGCTTCGAGTCCACCTTCCGGGCCATCCCGTTCCTCATCGGGCTGCTCGCCGACCGGTCGACGCCGGATCGCGGCGAGCTCGCCCGGCTGCTCGCCGAGCTTGCGGTCGGCGACACCTGCTGGTGCCTGCACGACGGCGTCCACCGCGAGCGGCAGCTGAACGTCGACGACGAGGCGCGCTCGCAGCACGCCAGCGTGATCCGCGGCCGCGACTTCGCGACCCGCGGCTTCCCCCGCCTGCCCGACGACCGCCTCGACCTGCGCGCGCCGGCCTGCGCCGCGCTGGCCACGCTCACCGAGCCCCACGACGCCGCCGACCTCGGCCTGTGGCTGGCGCGGCTGTGGCTGCCGCCCGCCGACGGCGACGCGCCCGCGCCCGGCGCGCTCGACGACGCCCAGCGCGCGGTGCTGGCGGCGCTGGTCGCGGCGCCCGTGGCCTGGCACTTCACCGACCTCGGCCGCGAGCTCCGCGACCGCGGGCTGCCCGCCGACCGCGAGGCCGTGGCGGCCTGGCTCGCCGACGCCCGATTCCTTCACGCGCGCTGACACCGGCGACGGCGCGCGCGCGAGGGGCGGTGGTAGCCTCCGCCCCATGACCGCCACCAGCACCATCTCCCTCGCCGGCAAGGTCGTCGTCGTCACCGGCGCCAGCCGTGGCATCGGCCTGGCCATCGCCGGCGCCTGCCTCGACGCCGGCGCCCGGGTCGTCCTCGCCTCGCGCAAGCAGGCCGACCTCGACGCCGCCGCCGCCACCCTCGCCGGGCGCGGCGAGACGCTGGCGCTCGCCTGCCACACCGGCAAGGCCGAGGACGTCGACGCGCTGTTCGCGCGCGCGGTCGAGCGCTTCGGCCGCGTCGACGGCCTGGTCAACAACGCCGCCACCAACCCGCACTTCGGGCCGCTGGTCGACACCCCCGACCTCGCCATCGACAAGACCCTCGAGGTCAACGTCAAGGGCTACTTCTACGCCGCGCGCGCCCTGGTCCGCCACGCCCGCGCCCGCGACGGCGGCGCCGCCATCGTCAACGTCGCGTCGGTGGCCGGCCTGCGCGCCGCCCCCATGCAGGGCATCTACGGCATGACCAAGGCCGCGGTCATCAGCATGACCCAGACCCTGGCCTTCGAGCTGGGCAGCGCCGGCGTGCGCGTGAACGCCATCGCCCCCGGCCTGGTCGAGACCCGGTTCGCCGCCGCCATCGTCCAGAACCCGATGCTGCGCGAGCACGTGGTCAAGCGCACGCCGCTCGCCCGCCACGCCCAGCCCGCCGAGATCGCGGGCGCCGCGGTCTACCTGCTGTCCGACGCCGCGTCGTTCACCACCGGCTCGGTGCTGGTGGTCGACGGCGGGCTGACCTCGGCCTGACCTCCAGGTGAAGATCCGCCCCGCCGCCGCCGTCCCAGGAACCGTCATGGCCGCCCCCCGCCCCGTCACCGCCGCCGTCACCGCCGTCGCCGCCGCCCTCGGGCTCGCCGCCCTCGCCGCCCTCGCCGGACCCGCCGCCGCCCAGCCCCGGAAGCCGACGCCGCCGCGCGCGCCGGCCACCGGCACGATCACCGGCACGGTGACGTGGAAGGGCGAGGTCCCGGCCCGCACCGTGCTCGATCGCTCGCGCGATCCGAGCTGCGCGAAGACCGCGCGCCTGTCCGAGGACGTCCTGGTCGAGGGTGGCCGCCTCCGCGACGTCCACGTCCGCGTCAAGATCGGCACCGCCGGCACCCACCCCGCGCCCGCGACCCCGGTCGTGATCGTCCAGACCGACTGCATGTACACGCCGCGGGTGGTGGGCGTGATGGCCGGGCAGAAGCTCGAGGTGGTCAACTCCGATCCCACCTTCCACAACGTGCGCGGCAACCTCGGCACCAAGATCCTGTGGAACCTCGCCCACACCGCCGGCGCCGCCAACCTGGTGCGCTCCGACCTCGGCGCCGCCGGCGAGGTGCTGTCGCTGCACTGCGACGTCCACCCGTGGATGGCGGCGTGGGCGGTGGTCAGCGACCACCCCTACTTCGCGGTCACCGGCGCCGACGGCGCCTTCACGCTCCGCGACGTCCCCGCCGGCACCTACACCCTCGAGGCCTGGCACCCGAGGCTCGGGCTGAAGACCGCGCGGGTGAAGGTCACGAAGGGCAGGACCGCGAAGGCGACCTTCGCCTTCGCCGCACCCAGCCCAGCACCAGCGCCATGAGCGCCAGCGTCAGCCGCGGGTCGCCGTCGCTGGCCGCGCAGCAGCCGCCGCCGGCGGCGGTGACGGTCTCGCGCGGCGGCACCGGCGGCACCGTGCACTGACCGTCGCCCTCGAAGTCGACCGAGCAGGCGTACCCGGTCGGGCACACGATCGTGACGCACGGGTCGCTGATGCACGTCCCGTCGCCCGGGTTGCAGACCTGGCCCTCGGCGCACACCCGGGTGCGGCACAGGTCGGGCACGCACTCGCCGCTGCGCGGGTCGCAGACCGCGACCGGCGAGCACTGGACGCCGGCGCACGGATCGGGGACGCAGGTGCCGCCGACGCAGCGCTGACCGGCGCCGCACAGCGGCTCGCAGGCGACCGCCTCGCACGTGCCGCCGACGCAGGCCTCGCCGGCCTCGCAGGTCACGCCGAAGCAAGGATCCGGCTGGCACACGCCGGGGCCCGTCCCGACGCGCACGCAGACCTCGCCCGGATCGCACCCGAGGGAGAAGCAGTCCTGGCAGATGCCGCCGAAGCAGGTGAGCCCCGCCGGGCAGGTGACGCCGTCGCACAGATCCCGGCACTCGCCGGTGGCGAGGTCGCAGGCGAAGCCGGGGTCGCAGGTGACGGTGGCGCACGGATCGCGCACGCAGAACATGCCGCCCGCCTGCGGCTGGCAGTAGAAGCCGAACGGGCACGGGAACTCGCCGCCGGCGCACGGGCTGGCGCACTCGCCGGCGAGGCAGGCCTGGCCGGCGACCGGGCAGGTCGGCATGTCGTCGGCCTCGCCGTCGCAGTCGTCGTCGAGCCCGTTGCAGATCTCGGGGCGCGGGCCGACGTAGCCGTCGCAGACGATCAGGCCGCCCTCGCACACCAGCGCGCCGAACTCGCACTCGCCGGTGTCGCCCACGGTCTCGAAGCCGGGGTCGGTGCAGGCGCCGCCGACGCCGGGCAGCGGCAGCTCGTCGACGAACGAGTCGCAGTCGTCGTCGACGCCGTTGCAGATCTCGGGGCTGCCACCGACGCTGCCGACGCACTCGACCTGGCCGTCGATGCACTCGAAGACGCCGGCGCTGCACGAGCCGCTGCCCCCGCAGGCGGTGCCGATGGGCGCGCCCAGATCCTCGTCGACGTCGCCGTCGCAGTCGTCGTCGAGGTCGTTGCAGACCTCGAGGCCCGGGGTCACGGTCGGCGCGGTGCAGGTGAGGCCGGTGCCGGCGGGGTTGCACACCAGCGTGCCGGTCTGGGCGCACACCCCCTGCTGGCCGTTGGTGCAGGCGCCGCCGAGGTCGGGGAAGGCCTCGTCGATCTCGCCGTCGCAGTCGTCGTCGAGCCCGTTGCACAGCTCGGCCACCGGGCCGACCTGGCCCGTGCAGGCGCCGAGCGCGTTGCCGTCGCACACCTGGACGCCGGCGCGGCAGGTGCCGAGGCAGTCGAAGTTGCTGTCGCAGCCGGTGGCGAACGTGTAACAGACGATCGAGATCTCGTCGATGAACGTGTCGCAGTCGTCGTCGAGCCCGTTGCACGCCTCGTCCACCGGCCCGGTGCCGCCCGCGCACTCCAGGCTGCCGCCGGTGCAGGCCAGGGTGCCCGGACGGCACTCGCCGATGTCGAGGCCGCACGCGGTGCCGACGCCAGGGATCGGATCCTCGTCGATCTCGCCGTTGCAGTTGTCGTCGAGGCCGTTGCAGATCTCCGGCTGCGCCCGCTCCTCGGGAGTGCAGGTCTGGCAGCCGCCGAGGCCCTCGTCGATCGAGCGGTCGCAGTCGTCGTCGAGGCCGTTGCAGCTCTCGACCCCGGGGGTGACCGGGCCGGCGCTGCACACGGTGCCCAGCTCGTCGCCGGCGCACACCCGGACGCCGGTGCGCGCGCACTCGCCGAACTGACCGTTGGTGCAGGCCATGCCGAGATCGGGGAAGTCCTCGTCGATCAGCGCGTCGCAGTCGTCGTCGAGGCCGTTGCAGCGCTCGCCGATGATCGAGTCCTGGATGATCTGGGCGATCGCCGCCGACAGCGCCGCCTCGTCGTCGACGAAGATCGCGGTCGGGTTGCCGCCGCCGGCGGCGGCGATGGCGTTGAGGTTGGCGATGACCGTGGGGTCGGGGGTGGCGAAGCCGATCACGTAGACCAGGGCGCCGTCGTCGCGCAGGTCGGTGGCGGCCTGCACCGGATCGCCGCCGCAGGTCTCGGCGCCGTCGGTGATGAGGATGACCCGGTACGGCCGGCACGCGAGCTGGGTGTCGCCGCCGCGCACCTGGTCGAGGTACTGGTTGGCGCTGACCAGCGAGCCGGCGAGCGGGGTCGTGCCGCTGCCGCGGATCTCGTGGTCGGTGCCGGCCTGCGGCGTCCCCGGGTAGTTGCTGTCGCCGTCGATCCAGTCGAGCAGGGTCTGCTCGTTGTCGCGGGCGAACGAGACCAGGAGGTCGCCGGCGTTGAAGCCGGGCTCGGCGGGCGAGCGGTAGCCGCAGGGCGCGGCGCCGCCGCCCTGCCAGGCGCCCGAGCCCAGGCCGGCGGCCGGCCCCGGGCAGGCGAAGTCGGTGGCGCGCTGGTGGAAGCGCATGAGGGCGTACTCGACCTCGCCGAAGGCGGCGACCGCGTCGGTGATGCCGGCCTTGACCTTGAACAGGCGCGAGTCGTCGGCGAACGGGTTGCCGCAGGTGCCGCTGGGGCAGGCCGCGCACGGGACGTCGGCGCCCGGGCACTCCGACGAGCCGTCACCGCCGGTGAAGGCGTCGGTGCAGGTGTTCCAGTTCATCGAGCCCGAGCTGTCGAACAGCAGCAGCAGGCGGGGCTTGACCATCGGCGTGGCGTTGGCGTCGAGCTCGCCGTCGTCGAAGGCCGAGTGACACCCGGGATCGGCCGGGAAGTCGACCAGGCCGTCGCCGTCGTTGTCGACGCCGTCCTGACAGGCGCGGTAGGTGGTCTCGCTGCCGTCGGTCGGGCTCGTGCAGTCGGGATCGGCCGGCCAGTCGACCAGGCCGTCGCCGTCGTTGTCGAGCCCGTCGTTGCACGCCGGTGGGCTGTCCTCGGTGCGGTCGGTCGGCCCCTGGCAGCCCGGATCGGCCGGCCAGTCGATGTGGCCGTCGCCGTCGTTGTCGAGGCCGTCGGCGCACTGCGCCGCCGGCGTGCTCTCGCTGTTGTCGCCGGGCGAGTCGCAGCCCGGGTCGTTGGGGAAGTCGACGAAGCCGTCGCCGTCGTTGTCGAGGCCGTCGCTGCACTCGCGCTGGGTGGTCACGAAGCACGGCAGGGAGGGCTCGCTCGGCAGCTCGCCGGGCGCGGTGGCCACCGCGGTGACCTCGAGACCACCGTAGAGCTCGCCGAAGGCGCCGAAGTTGCTCGAGGTCCATGGCGCCGGCGTGGCCGCGTTGCTGGCGGTGGCGGTGCCGCGCTCGAGCAGGTTGAAGCGCACCGAGAGCGCGGCGTCGGTCTCGGCGGTGCCGCTGATCGACGGCGAGGTCGAGCCGATGGGGCAGGTGACGGTGGGGCGCTCGGTGCGGCGCTGGTTGACGGGGATGAAGGCGGCGCGCGCGAAGTAGGTCTCGAAGTCGCCACCGAACCCGGACTGCCCGCCCCACGTGCTGGCGTCGAGGCGGTAGAGGCCGGTCTGGCCGCTGGCGCCGGCGGGCACGTCGACGGTGAAGGCCAGCGCGCGCTGCTGGAAGGGCGTGTAGGTGAACGGGGCGTTGTAGGTCGGGCGCGCCGTGCCGCAGCCGGCGGTGCAGCTCAGGGTGCTGCCGCCGAGGGTGACCGCGCCGTTGACGCTCCAGCCGGGGGGCAGGACCAGGGTCAGGCTCGACTGGCTCCAGATCTGGGTGCCGACGTTGGTGACGATGCCGGTGACCGCCGCGGTCCCGCCCTGGGGGGCGAAGGTCGTGGTCGGATCGAACGCCGGCGCCAGCGTGACGCGAGGGACCGCGATGCCGGTCACGATCGTCAGGGCCTGGGTGGTGAAGCCCGGCGCCGGCAGCTGGTCCGAGCGGTAGTTGGCCAGCATGACGTTGGTGGTCTGGCCGCCGCCGCCGACGTCCATCACCACGGTCATCGTGTAGTCGGCGCCCGGGGCCAGCGTGCCGAGGCTCCAGTTGATGCACTGGAGCGCGGTGTTGTCGGGGCAGGTCGCGACGCTGGTCGGGGTCGGCGTGGCCGTGAGCAGCGTCTGCCGGCTCTGATCGTACTGCATGCGCACGACCACGTTGGTCTCGGGGTTGACCGACAGGTTGGAGCCGCGCAGGGTGTAGGTCAGGTCGTCGGCGCCGACCGCGAGCGCGCGATCGACCTCGAGGTCGAAGAGCAGGCGCAGGAAGACGCACGCCGGCGAGCCGACGTAGGTCGGCCACGGGTTGTCGAGGGCGCCGCTGTTGCCGCCGCGCGACGAGGTGTCGGAGCCGAAGACCTCGCCGCAGTTGATGTTGCCGCCGGCCGGCAAGAAGCCGGGGTCGAGGGGCACGCCGGTGACGCGCAGCGCGACCTCGACGAAGCCGGGCTCGCCGGTGCGGGTCTCGCCCAGGGCGACGCGGACGGCGTTGGCGTCGACCGCGGTGGCCGGGGTCAGGTCGTAGCCGAGATCGGTGTCGATCACGTTGCGGGTGACCGTGCCGCTGGTGCCCATGTTGCCGGCGCCGAACGCGATGGTCGACCCGGGGTAGCGGATGCGCTCCCACGGACCGTCGACGTTGTCGAACAGGAGGTTGCCGGTGCCGCCGGTCGAGGCCTCGTGGCGGTAGAAGGTGTCGGGGCCGGCCACCGGCGAGCCGTAGAGGTACGGGGTGGTGCCGTCGCCGCCGGGCGCGGCGACCGCGGTCGAGATGCCGTAGGCCCGGACCTGAGCCCAGTCCCACGGGTTGTGGGCGTGGTACGGGCCGCTGGTGTCGCCGAGCAGCGAGACGATGCCGGGCGAGATCGTCGACGGCTGCGGGCTCATGACGATCCCGTTGTCCATCGTGATGAACGAGCCGGCCGGGGTGCGCGCGGTCCGGGGATCGACGCTGAAGAAGACGCCGGTGTCGCCGTGGACCTGGGCGATCGACCCGGTCGGGAAGCTGCAAGTGCCGCTCGAGCACGGCAGGTTGCTGGCGCTGTTGCAGCGCGCGCCACCGGTGCAGCCGTCGACCGCGAGGCCGGGGTAGCGCGGCAGGATCGTGTTGCCGGCGGCGTCGGTGATGCGGACGCCGACGACCTCGGTGTTGGGTGGCAGGTACTCGGTGAGGTAGCCCTGCAGGCCGCGGTTGATCTTGTCGGGGACGGGCGTGAACTTGAAGCGGAACGAGATGATGTCGCCGACGGCGATCCGGACGTCGGCGCCGCCGGTGCCGGTCGAGGTGCCCGACTCGGGGTCGATGACGTCGACGGTGGCCTGGGTCAGGCTCTTCGAGGTCATGACCTGGGCCACGCCGTCACCGCGGGCGTGACGGATGATCGCGCCGCCGAGGACGGCGAGGCCGATGAGGGCGGTGAGCCAGAGGCCGAGGCTGGGGCTGGTCGTCTTCACGGCGGGCCTCACGGGGTGTCCGAGCAGCAGCGGAACCCGAGGTTGGCGAACGCGAACCCGGGGTCGAGGGCGATGAACGCGAGGTCGCAGGTCAGGCCCTGCGCCACGTTGTCGAAGCCGCCGCCGCGGACGCGGAAGGCGCTGGCGCCGACCGCCGTCGCGGTCCACTCGCGGAGGTTGCCGCTCAGGTCGTAGGCGCCGAACGGCGAGACGCACTGGCTGACCACCGGCGCCGGGCAGCCGTGGCGGGTGCCGGTGGGCACGACCTCGTCGTCGTCGGGGTCGGTGCAGTCGGGATCGTTGTCGCGGCCGTTGCACGCCGTCGGCAGGTAGGTGTCGCCGTAGGGGTAGCGCAGCCCGGCCGCGCCCTCGCAGGCGAGCTGCCACTCGGCCTCGGTGCACAGCCGGCGGCCGGCGGCGAGGCAGGCGGCCGCGGCCTGGGCGTGGGTCACGTTGCGCCACGGCAGGACGCCGGGCTTCGAGCAGCTGCGGTGGGTGGCGACGCCGAAGTCGTCGCTGCGGGCGTCGGGGCGCGACGCCTCGAAGGCGTAGACGTAGAAGCTGGTCGGGCCGTGCTCGACGTGGACCACGGCGTCGGGGGCGTCCTCGTCGATGTCGCCGTCGCAGTCGTTGTCACGGTCGTCGCAGGCCTCGGCGGCGGGCGCGGCGCCGGGCTGGCTGATGGCGCAGGTCAGGCCGAGGCCGCCGGCGGCGCACGCCAGCTCGCCGAAGCCCCGGCAGTCGCCGGTGCCCCCGTCGTGGCAGTCGTCGCCCAGGGTCGGGTAGGCCTCGTCGATGCGGCCGTCGCAGTCCCCGTCCTGGCCGTCGCACAGCGCCTCCTGCAGCGGCAGATCGCCGCACGCGTCGTCCTCGGTCGCGCCGCCGTACTCGCACTGCCAGGCCACGGCGCCGGTGCAGGGGTCGGCGCCGCAGGTCGGCGCGGTGCCGGCGCAGGTGCCGGCGGTGCGGCAGAAGTTGACGGTGGGGACGATGAGGTCGGGGTCATCGGTGTCGACCAGGCGGTCGCAGTCGTTGTCGATCCCGTCGCAGACCTCGGGGCCGGTGCGCGTGCACTGGTACTCGCAGCCGTTGCTGGGGTCGCCGTCGGCGTCGGTCCAGCCCGACAGGCAGGCGGCGACGGTGCATGCGCCGAGGGCGCACCCAGCCACGGCGTGGGGCAGGCTGCAGGGGGTGCAGCCGCCGCAGTAGCGAGGGTCGTTCTGCTTGTCGAAGGTCTCGTCGAAGTCGCCGTCGCAGTCGTCGTCGAGGTCGTTGCAGGTCTCGGTGGCGGGGCCGACCCAGCCCGCGCACACCAGGGTCCCGAACGAGCACTGGAGGGCGCCCAGCGCGCACTCGCCGGTGTCGCCGAAGCCGCTGGGGTTGCAGGCGTCGCCGACGCCGGGCAGCGTGCCCTCGTCGACCGCCCCGTCGCAGTCGTCGTCGAGGTTGTTGCAGGTCTCGGCCAGCGCCGGGAACACCGGGCACTGGTACTCGCAGCCGGCGACGCCGGGGACGATGTCGGCGAAGCCGTCGTCGCACGCGCTGTAGGCGCAGGTCCCGGCGTCGCAGATCGGGGTGGCGTTGAGGGCGCGACAGACGTTGCCGCAGCGGCCGCAGTTGGCGACGTCGTCCTCGAGCATGAGCCCCTCGTCGACCTCGCCGTTGCAGTCGTTGTCGGCGAGGTCGCAGACCTCGACGCCGCCGTTGGTCGGGGTGCAGAAGTAGTCGCAGCCGTTGCTGGCGTCGCCGTCGCGGTCGACCCAGCCCGGCAGGCACTCGTAGCGGCAGGCGCTGTCGACGCAGGTGCCGGCGGTGTTGGGCTGGGCGCACGCGCGGTTGCAGCCGCCGCAGTGGCGAGGATCGATCGTGGTGTCGAAGCCCTCGTCGATCATGCCGTCGCAGTCGTCGTCGCGGTCGTTGCAGGTCTCGGTGACCGCGACGCAGCCGTCGACCGCGGCGTCGGTCGGGCCGTCGGTCTCGGCGTCGACCCCGCCGCCGCCGTCCCCGTCGCCGCCGCCATCGCCGGCGCCGGCGTCCTGGCGGTCACCGCCGAGGGTGTACTTGTTGAGATCGCAGGCGGCTGCGAGCAGCGCGCAGACCACGACCAGACCGACGCACCCCGCGCGGTGAGAGAGCACGGGTCGTTTGTCGCATCGCTGGCGGGCGCGGTCGCGGCGATCGGCCCCTCACTACCCCAGGATTAACCCGTGGCCGGGCGAATCCGAACCCGAGCCCGAATCCGAACCCGAGCCCGAACCCGAGCCCGAATCCGAACCCGAATCCGAACCCGAGCCCGAATCAGCAGCCGCAGCCCTCCTCGTGGCGGGCGACCGCGATCTCGACGAGCTGGAGGCCGCGACCGGCGCCGGAGGCGAAGCCCAGGGTCACGACCCCGCCGGCCGCGAAGCAGGTGCCGCCGTGGCACGCCAGCGGCAGCCACGCCTCGACCAGCTCGGCGGCGCGGGCGTCCAGCGCGTCGGGCTCGATCCGCTCGCGCGTGCTCGACGTGGCGGGGTCGCCATCGCCGTCGAGGTCGGGGTCGGGCTCGTCGGGCTCGCCCCAGAGCCGGCGCTCGGTCACGGCCAGCTCGAGGCCGTCGGTCGCGACCAGCGACCACACGACCGTCATGGCCTCCTCGGGCGAGACGTGACGAGCCACGCACAGGGCGCGGGTGGCGTCGGCCTCGCCGCGCAGCGGCAGGCGGTGGGGCAGGTACTGGTCGTCGCCGGCGGCGTCGAGGAGGACGGCGGCGCGCGCGGCGACCGCGCAGTCGTCGTCGCCGGCGGCGGTCCGGACCGCCGCCGCCAGCGCCGGATCGTCGAGGGACGCGGCGGTCGCCGCGTCGAGGAGCTGGAGGGCGGCGGCCGGCGACGGCGCGCGGGCGAGGGCGGCGGCCAGGGTGCCGGCGGCCGGCGCCGGGCCGAGGTGCGCGATCGCGGCCTCGCGCCCGAGGTCGACGACGGCGACGGCGGCCCCGCCGGGGGTCAGGCCGGCGACCAGCAGGTCGGCGACGTCGGCGCGGCCGGCGGCGAGCGCGGCCTCGATCAGGCGAAGGCGGAGCGCGTCGTCGCCGGGCGGCACCAGCGCCACGACCTCGTCGGCGAGCTCGCGCTCGGGCGCGGGCAGCGCGACGATCGCGGCGAGGGCGTCGGCCACGGCGTGGACGTCGGTGGCCTCGAGGCGCGTGAGCGCCCAGCGCGCCACCCGCCGCCGCAGACACGGATCGTCGAGGTCGGCGGCGGGATCGACCGGCGCGAAGACCTGCTCGACGTCGCCGCAGCCCACCTCGTGCTCCTCGAGCTGGAGGCAGCGGAGCTCGCCCTCGCGCAGGAACGCGACCGCCTCGGCCCGCGCTCGCGCCGGCGACAGGGCCGCCAGCCGCGGCTCCCACCCGGCGCCGGTCAGGCCGAGCCCGTCGAGGGCGCGCCCGGGCCGCCCGGGGCGCGACGACCCGCCGGTCGCGGCCGCCCCGTCGGCGGTCGTGGTGG
>CAADGB010000106.1 GCA_900696455.1 uncultured delta proteobacterium | reverse complement strand
CGCCGTCGCCCGGCCTCGCGCTGCCCCCGCCGTCGCCCGGCCTCGCGCCGCGCCCGCCGGTGCGCGGCCCCGTGACCGCCGGACCGCCGGCGCGCACCGGCGCGACCTCGGCCCGCGCCAGCGTCGCGGTCACGGTCTCGTCGCGGCCCGGGCGCACCGACTTGTTGAGCGCGACCTCGGTGTAGCCATCGAGCGCGAGGCGGATCTCGTGGATGCCGGCCGCCACCTCGGCCACCACCAGCGGCGTCTTGCCGCGCTCGACGCCGTCGACGAACACCGTCGCGCCCGCCGGCTGCGACACGATCTCGAGCGTCCCCGCCGCCTCGCCGGCCGCCCCCGGCGCCGGCGTCGCGGCCGGATCCTCGGGCTGGGTCTGCCCGGCCGCCGGCGCGGGCGGCGGCGCCGCGCGTCCGCCGCCGAGACCGACCGCCAGGATCACCGCCGCGGCCAGGACCGCGAGCCCGGCGATCGCGAGCGGCCAGCGCGAGCGCGGCGGCGCCGGCGCCGCACCGGTCGCCGGCGGCAGCCCGAAGACCTGGCTCCCGGTCGGCACCGTGCCGCCGGGCGTGGAGTGGTGCGCCGGGAACGCGCGCGCCAGCGCCTGCGGCGACTCGGCCGAGGTCCGGCTGGCGCCCGGGTGCTCGCCGCTCGAGCCCACCGTCGAGAGCTGATCGGCGTAGGCCAGGGCGTCGGCGGCGGGGATGCCGGCGGCCATCTCGGCCGCGCTCTGGAAGCGATGGGCCGGGTCCTTCTCCAGCGCGTGGTGCACCGCCGCCACCAGGCGACGGGGCAGATCGGGGCGCTCGGCGCCCAGCGGCGGCGGCGGCAGGTTGAGGTGCTGGGTGACCAGCGCGATGTAGCTCGGCGCCTGGAACGGCGGGTGCCCCGCCAGCATCTCGTAGAGCATCACGCCGACCGCGTACAGGTCGACCCGGGCGTCGACCTCGCCGAGCGCCATGGCCTGCTCGGGCGCCATGTAGACCGGGGTGCCGATGACCGCGCCGGTGGCGGTCAGCCGGACCTTGCTCTCCGTCGACATCAGGAACTTCGAGATGCCGCAGTCCATGATCTTCACGTAGTCGACGCGGTCGCCCTTGGCGACCAGGAAGACGTTCTCCGGCTTCATGTCGCGGTGGACGATGCCCTTGGCATGGGCCGCGCCCAACCCGCGCAGGACCTGGTGCACGATGTGGACGGCGCGCGCCGCCGGCATCGGCCCGCTGGCCTCCAGCACCTCGGCCAGGCTGGCGCCCTCGAGCAGCTCCATGACGATGTAGCTACGCCCGTCGTCGTGCGTGCCGGCGTCGGTGACCTCGACGATGTGGTCGTGGCCGATCGAGCTGGCGGTGCGGGCCTCGCGCTGGAAGCGGGCGACCACCTCGGGGTCGTCGGTGTACTTGTCGAGCAGGAGCTTGACCGCCACCCGCTTGCCCAGGCCGGTGTGATCGGCCTCGTAGACCACGCCCATGCCGCCCTTGCCGACGCGGCGCAGGAGCACGTAGCGACCGCCGACCGTCTGGCCGATGAGGGGGTCGCTGGCGGGGTCGGGGCGCACGCTGGTCATGATCCTAGCCTGGGACCAGCCCCTGTGACGGGCCGGATGCCTCGAGCCTTCAACGCGCGGGGCCGGCGGACGGATCCAGCGTGACGCTGGCAGCATCTGGCCGCCGACGGTCCCGCCGCCACCCGGGGTCGCGGGCGCCCGGGCCCGGACCTCGCGGCGGCCCCGGCCGGGGCGACGCTCAGGCCGGGGGCGGCGCCGGCGGGGTCTCCTCGGCCGGCTTGCGGGTCCCGTGACGGTAGATCAGGTCCATCTGCGAGCCGGTGCGGCCGCGCGAGTGCTCGCCCCGGTCGCGCGGGTTGACGCCGGGGGGCACCTCCCACGGGATCGGGAGGGTGGGGAAGTCGCGGGCCACGTCGTACATGAAGCGGGCCCACAGCGGCACCACGGTCATGTAGGCCGCGTCGTCGCGCCCGAGGTCACGGACGCGATCGTCGTCGCCGAGCCAGACCGCGGTGGCGTGACGCGCGGTGTAGGCCACGAACGACATGTCCAGGGTCGCGCTCGAGGTGCCGGTCTTGCCGGCGGCGTGGAGGCCGGTGGCGCGCAGGGTCTTGGTGAAGCCGAACGTGACCATCTTGGCCAGGAGCTTGGACGTCAGGTAGCCGGTGCGGGCCGAGATGGCCTGGGGGGCGTGGAGGCCGGCGGTGGCGGCCAGGCGATCGAGGCGCTCGCCGGGCGCCAGCATCGGATCGAACGGCACGGTGCGATCCTCGAGGGCGTTGCCGTCGCGATCGAGGACGCGGCGCACGAACACCCAGTCGACCCAGCGGCCGTTGCGGGCGAAGATCGCGAAGGCGCGGGTCAGCTCGTCGAGGTAGGTGCACGAGGCGCCCAGGGCCAGCGCCTTGTCGGCGTGGATGGGCGAGGTGAAGCCGAGGCGGCGGGCCCAGGCCTCGACCGCGGCCGCGCCGACCTCGCTGAAGATCGCCACCGACGGGATGTTCTTGGAGAACACCAGCGCGTACTCGAGGGTCACGTCGCTGTCGACGGTGCCGCCGAGGTTGGTCGGCGTCCACACCTGGCCGGTGACCTCGTCGACGATCTCCACCGGCTTGTCGTGGAACATCGAGTCGAAGCCGAAGCCGAGGTCGAGGGCGGCGGCGTAGTAGATGGGCTTGTAGGTCGAGCCGGGCTGGCGGCACGACTGCATGACGTTGCGGCGAGGGCCGACGGTGCGATCGCCGACCGTGCGGTTGAGCTCGCTGCGCGAGAAGTCGGTGCCGCCGACCATGGCGGCGACGTAGCCGGTGCGGTGATCGGCGGTGAAGATCGCGGCCTGGGGGTGGGGCGGCTGCTCGAGCGCGACCACGTCGGGGTGCTTGTCGTCCCACGTCCGGTCGTCCTGCGCCGGCTGCCACGCCGGGTTGACCTTGTCGGGCAGGTGCCACTCGCGGTAGCGACCCCGGCTCCGGACCTCGCGCCGCACCCACACCACGTCGCCGGGGCGCAGCGCCTTGCTGGCGCACGTGATCTCCTGATCGTTGACGGTGTCGGTCGCGCTCCACCGCGCCGCCCACCGCAGGTTGCGCAGGGGGAGCTGCAGGCGGCGGTCGCCGAGGACGAGCTCGGCGTCGTCGCAGCGGACCTTGTCGACCAGCGCCAGGTAGCGGCGCGCCGGGTCGAGCGGGCCCGCGCCGTAGAGCCGGCGCTGGCGCTCGATCAGCGTCTCGCGGGCGGCGCCGTCGACGCTCCACTCGGGGCCGCGCCAGCCCTGACGCTTGTCCTGCTTGCGCGCGCCGTAGTCGACCGCGTCGTAGGCGCCGGCCTCGAAGCTGGGGTCGCCGGCGACCTCGACCCGCAGGCCGGCGGTGTCGAGCGCGTCCTCGCCGTAGGTCAGCTCGACGTGGCGGCGCGCGTACTCGGCGAAGAACGGCATGCGGTCGGGGAAGACGTCGCGGTGCACGCGCAGGCGCAGCGGCTCGGCGCGGGCGGCGGCGGCGGTCGCCTCGTCGAGCTTGCCCCAGCGCACCATCTGGTCGAGCACGAGGTCGCGGCGCTCGAGCGCCCGCGCCGGGTTGCGGATGGGCGAGAACGCCGACGGCGCCTTGGGCAGGCCGGCGAGCAGCGCCATCTCGGCCAGGGTCAGCTCGTCGAGGCGCTTCTGGAAGTAGCGCTGGGCGGCGGCGGCGACGCCGTAGGCGCCCGCGCCCAGGTAGATGTGGTTGAGGTAGAGCGACAGGATCGCCCGCTTGGAGTACCGGGCCTCGAGCCGGCGGGCCATGATCGCCTCCCGCGCCTTGCGGGCGAGCGACTTGTCGCTCGACAGGAACTGCTTGGCCACCTGCTGGGTGATCGTGCTGCCGCCCTGGGCGAAGTCGCCGGCGGTGAAGTTACGCCACGCCGCGCGGGCGATGCCCTTGTAGTAGATGCCGCCGTGCTCGAAGAACTCGTGATCCTCGACGGCGATCACGGCGTCGACGAGCTGCTGAGGGATGGCCTCGTAGGGCACGACCTCGCGCCACTCGCTGGCGAAGCGGCCCAGGAGCGTGCCGTCGGCGGCGTGGATCGTCGTGACCCCGGGCGTGATCGCGGCGTAGCGGCGCAGGTCCGGTGCCGACGGGGTCGTGATCGTGAAGTAGCGGTAGACGAGGAGCGCCACCAGGGCGGCGGAGAGGACCGCGCACAGCGCGGCGAAGCCGTAGAGCTTGCCCAGCCAGTACGGCAGCCCGCCGTCGGCGCGGTTGGCCACCGCGACCCGCGGCCGCGGCGGCGAGGCCGCGGTGGGGCCGGGCCCGCCCGCGGGACCGCGGGGTCGGGACGGCGAAGCTGGCGCGGTACCTGGCGTCTCCGACATCGCGGCGTTCCTGTGACGGGGTATCTAGCCACCGCCGGATGCCCTCGGCAAGCGCCTCCGCGGGGCGGCGAGTTCAGCTACGATCACGGGACCTTGAAACGCACGATCAGCGTGGGGCTGGGGCTGACCCTCGGCGGCGCCGCCGTGGTGGCCGCGCTGCTCGTGCGCGGTGGCGGCGATCGCCGGGCGGCGGACGGCGGCGCGCCCCTTGGGTCCGCCGACGCGCGCGCCAGCGACGAGCCGCGGGACCCGCGCGCGCGTGGGCTCGTCCCCCGTGGGCCGGCGCCACACCGCCCGCTGACGCCGACGCCGACGCCGGCGACCGGCCCCGGCGCGGGGACCGCCAGCGGCGCGCCGCCGGGCGAGGTCGCGGGCGCGGCGCCGTCGCGGGCGTTCGAGCAGGAGGACCGCGACGCGACCTGGGCGGTGGAGCAGGAGCGCGAGCTGACCCTCCGGCTGCGCCGCATCGTCGATGACCTCGCGGCGCACGGCACGCCGGTCGACGTCGACGCCATCGAGTGCCGCCGCACGCAATGCCGGGTGGGGCTGCACGCCCGGGACGCCGCCGGGCTGGGCCGGCTCTACGGTCGGCTCGAGAGCGACCAGGGCTTCCACGGCTGGGCCGACGCGCTCCTCCTCGGCGGGGTCGAGACCGCACCCGACGGCCAGGTCACGACGCGGGTGACGGCGCTGTTCGAGCGCGAGTGAGCCGCCGGCCGGGCGATCCGGCGGACGCGAGCGCGCCCGGCGATCAGGGGGCTCGGGCCGAGGTCGCCCGGCGATCAGGGGGCGGCTCAGGCCGGCGCGAGGTCGCCGATCGCGCTCATCGCCTGCACGCGCTCGAGGCAGCGGCGCAGGTGCGAGCGGATCTTGTGGTTCTTGGAGTAGACGGTCTTGAGGCTGATCTTCATCTCCGCGGCGACCTCCTCGGCCTCCAGCCCGCGGGCGTAGAACAGGTCGAGGAACTGGCGATCCTTGTCGCTGAACTCGGCCAGGATCTCGTTGAGGCTGTCCCAGCGCTCCTTGTCGAGCAGGGTGTCGAGCGGCGTGCGGTCGTACGGCTCGTGCGGGTCGTACGACGGGTCGAGCCGGTCGTTCACGTTGCGGCGCATCGTGCCGCGCAGGTAGTCGAAGCCGGCGTTGACGGCGATGATGCCGATCCACGAGCCGAGCTTGGTGCCGCGCGCCGGGTCGTACATGCGGAGCTTGTGCATGTCGTCGCGCACCAGCGAGATGAGGACCTCGGCGAACACCTCGTCGACGTCGGCCCCTGCCGCGTACGGCGCGTACTTGTTCGTGACCTTGGTGATGCAGCGGTAGATGAGGGCGCGGTACCGGCGCACGAGCTCGTTCCACGCCGGCTCCTCGCGCCGCAAGACGCGGGCGAGCAGCTCACGATCGGACCAGTCGGACGCGTGGAGGGACGGGCGAACGGCGAGCACCGGCATGCCCCGCGTACACAGCAAGGGTAGTGCCATCCTCAACAAGCTGAAATCACATGGTCAAATCCGGATCCATCGGTCGGGACCACCATCCCTTGGTCTATTCCACCACCGGGAGGGAAGGTTCTGGTCGGGAAGCCCGTACCATGTTCTGCCAACGAGCCGGTGGAGGGCGGTGCACGCGGGCGGGGCAGGAGCGGGCACTGGTCGGGGCACCCGGCAGGTGCAGCAACGCCGGCTGTCGTGCTCGGGCCCGCCGATCGCCGTGCTCGTCCGCGCGACGTCCGTCCCTGCGTGCGCCGTCGCTCCGCCCGCTCGCGCCGGGCCGGGTGGTGACCAGCCGGACCCAGCTCGCCCTGCCATCTGTGGCAGCGGCGAGACAGGGCTGGCAGCGGCGCCGGCGAGCTTCCAGCGAGTTGGCCATGATCGGAGCTGGTCCGACGGTTGCTAGCTCGTGGCGACGATGCGCTCCTTCCTCCTCGTGCTCGCCGGGACGCTGGCGCTGGCCGCCGCGATCGCGGCGGTCCGCGGGCGTGCCCTCGGCGAGCTGGAGGTGACGGCCGCGAGCGCGACGCCGGCGGCGTCGACCCGCCCGCCCGCCGCCGGCGAGGTGGCGTCGGTCCGGGTCGCCGGCTCCGGCCTCCCCATCGCGACCCTGGAGCGCGCGCTCTCGACCCGGGTCGGGGCGCCGCTGACGGACGCCGACCTGGCGCGCGATCGCGCCGCGCTCGTCGCCACCCTCGAGGCCCGCGGCCACCTCGGCGCCGCGGTCGACGACGTCCGCGTGACCTGGGCCGGCGGCGCCCACGTGGTCTTCGAGGTGTCCGCCGGCCACGTCTACCTGGTGGACGACGTCCGGGTGACCGGCGTGCCGGCGCGCCTCGCCGCCAGCGCCGCCGGCGTCCCCACCCTCCTCCGCGGCCAGCCCTGGCAGCCGGGGCGCGCCGCCGACAACGTCGCGCTCCTGCGCGACTGGCTGGCCCGCCGCGGCGTCGCCGCCGAGGTCACCGCGCGGCGCGAGCTCGACCACGTCCGCCACACCGTCGAGGTGACGTTCGAGGTCCGGCCCCTCGCGCCGGCGGCGCGCGCGCGACGGCGCTGACCGGGCTCGGAGCCGGTCCCGGCGGGGTCAGTCCCGGCGGTAGACCGGCAGGGGCGCGGTCGGCCGTCCCCGCTCGTCGTCGTCCCGCACGAAGCGCTGGCGGCCGGTCTCGTTCCACCACTGCTCCCAGCGCGCCCGCGCCTCCTCGCGCTCCCGCTTGCCGTGGTTGGGATCGTAGGCGAAGGACTCGCCGGTCAGGCGACGCAGGTCCTCGGCGGCGGCGGCGCGGAGCGAGGCGTCCTTGTGGCCGAGGGCGTCGACGAGCCACTCGATGCGGTGGCGGCCGCGGTGGTCCTCCCACCAGCGCCGCCACTTGCGCTCGGAGGTGCCGTGATCGACGCGGGTGAGGGCGACCAGGGCGCGGCGGGCGTGCTCGGAGCGCTTGCCGTCGCGGCCGACCACGTCGAGCAGATCGGGGATGGCGGCGACGTCGGCGAGCTCGGCGATGGCGGCGGCGGCGGCGATGACCCGCTCGAGCTCGTCGCTGTGCAGGGCGTGGTGGCAGCGGATCATCGCCAGGTCGAGATCGCGCAGCGGGTAGCCGGCGAGAGCGTCGACGGCGGCGCCGCGCACGCCGTAGTCGGCGTCGAACAGGCGCTCGACCAGGGCGTAGACCGCGCTACGCGGGCGGATGGCCCCGGCGCACACCGTGGCGTAGAAGCGCAGGTCGCGGCGCGCGTCGGTCATCTTCTCGAGCAGGAGGTCGGCCAGGGGCGCGCCGACCCGCACCACCAGCTCGAGCAGCCCGCCGTACTGGGCCGGGCGCAGGGCGCGGCCGCTCACCTGGTAGCGATCGACGCGCAGCCGCCCGGGGAAGCGCTCGGCGAGCAGCGGCTTGACCTCGTCGAGCCGGGTCACGGCCTCGGCCAGCGCGCCGTCGGCGCGGGCCTCGTCGTCGCCCTCGACCTCGTCGAGCACGGCGGCGATGGGCCGCCGCGGCGCGGCGACCGTGATCGAGCCGGCTGCGACCTCGACCGGCGGGAACACCGGCGCCGGGGCGCCGCGCGGGATGACCGGCGGGGGCGCCTCGGCCGGCACCGACCACTCCGCGCGCCGGGCCTGGACCTTCTTGGTCGCCACCTCGTCGGCGTCGATCGTCGTGATCGGGGCGCCCACCGGCTGCGACGGCACCCGGTAGCCCACCGCCTTGGAGCGCAGGATCAGGCGGCCGAGCGCGTCGGCGGTGGCGGCGGCCAGGGGCAGGAGCTCGGTGACCTCGGCCAGGCTGACCGGCTCGGCGGCGCGGTGGGCGACCGCGAGCGCGATGCAGCGATCGCGGAGCAGGATGGGCAGGAGGAGCGCGGTGGGAGGCACGACCCCGCCCATGCGCGCGATCATCACGTCGATGTCGACGTTGCCGCTGGCGATCGGCCCGACGTAGGGGTGGCGGGCGTGGGTCGTCGACTGGAACGGCGAGCTGGTGTCGAGCGGGATCAGCACCGCCGCCACCGCCGCGGTGTCGATGCCGGCGTCGGCGAGCGCGAGCCGGCCGATCGCCACGCCGCCCTGGACGGTGAGCAGGCCGGCCCAGCGGGTGCGGCTGCGCAGGCCGCGCAGGAGGAGCTGGAAGACGCGATCGCGATCGGTCGCGTCGGCCATGAGCGCGCGCACCACCGGCACCGGCAGCGGACTGCCGTCGTCGGCGACGTCGGTCGAGACCGGCGGCGTGACCGGCGGGGTCGGGGTGCTGCCGCTGACCAGCGGCCGGTGCGGGACGCCGTCGCTGGTCGGCCCCGAGTCGCGGATCGACGCGGTCGCGGCGCGGCGCTCGCTGGCCTCGCGGCGCTGGCTCTCGGCGCTGGCGAAGTGCGCCGCCACCGCCGGCGTCGACAGCTCGGCGGTGGTGCGACGCGGCGGGATCGGCGGCGGCGGGACCTCGCCGTCGCCCGGCTCCTCGGCGGTCAGCTCCAGCGGCGGCGCGGTCGGCGCGCGGACCGGCGGCGGCTCGGTGGGCGGCCGCGGCGGCGGCGCCACCGCGACCTCGCGCGTGACCCGGCGCTCGCCGCTCCGCCCCGGCTCGGCGGCGGTGACCGGGGCGGCCGCGCCGCTCACCTGGACCGGGGTCGGGGCGCGGGCGCCGGCGAGGCCGTGGACCGCGAGGGTGTCCACGCGCTGGGTCGCCTGCTCGGGGCCGATCGCGCGCAGCACCGGCGAGCGCACGTCGACGACGGTGTGCTCCTCGCCGTCGACGATGACGGTGCGGGCCCGCCCCACCGGCGAGGTGATGGGCGAGGCGTCGGCGGCGCGGGCCAGGGTCGAGAAGCGGGCGGTGGGCTGGCCGCCGTAGTCGCGGGTGAAGACGACGTGCCAGCGGTACTCGGGCGCGATCAGCGGCTGCACCGGCACGTCGAGCTGGTCGGCCAGCTCCTCGAGCAGCCCCATGTCGACCGGATCGTGGACCAGGACCCGGAGCGAGCCGTCGTCGAACGACAGGGGCGCCACCCGGTAGCGGATCGACAGGTCCTGCGGGCACAGGCGCACCGCCTCGGGATCGAAGACGTTGCACTCGGCGCGGGTCGCCGGCGGCAGGCCCGAGGCCAGGGCCAGGTACTGGGTCAGCCGATCCTCCGACACCAGCCCCATCTCGAGCAGCGTGGTGTCGAGGCTGCCGCCGTAGATCACCTGGCGCTGGAACGCCTTCTCCATGCGCTTGACCCCGACGAGCCCGTCGCGGACGAGGAGAGAGCTCAGGCGGGAGGACATGGGCGGGCTCAGGCGCGGATGACGTACGTGCCGGCGATCCAATCGTGGAGGCCCCGCTTCTCGGCGTCAAAGCCGATCCACAGGAACCCGAGCAAGAGGGTGGCCAGCGAGGCCAGGTAGCCGGCGGTGCGCAGGCCCGCCCGCGGATAGGACGGCGGGTCACCGTAGACGTCGATCACGCGCAGCTTCATCACCCGCATGCCGAGGGTCTGCGCGATCGTCGCCTGGAAGACGAACAGGTAGATCGACGTGACGGCGAGGGTGATGACGACCGCGGTGGTGACCGCCGGATCGCTGGTGAGGACGAGATCGAGCCAGAAATCGAGCTCGCCCTGCTTGCCGGCGGGGAGCCGGATGCCGGCCAGGGCGCTGGTCAGCCAGGTCAGCACCAGCGACACCGGCAGGATCACGCCGGCGTCGATCGCGGCGCCGCCCGCGCGGCGCCAGAAGCCGGCGACGTGGACGGTCATCCCGGCCGAGCGCGGGCGCGGCGCCGGACGCGCGGCGGCGGGTCGGGCGCGGGCGCGATCGCCCGGGTCGCCGCCACGGTGATCGCCACGGTGATCGCCACGGTGATCGCCACGGTGATCGCCACGGTGATCGCCACGGTGATCGCCACCGGCGTCGCCGGTCTCGCTGGCGGCGAGGAGGCCGAGGGTGGCGGGCTCGCCGTCGCTCATGCTGTCCCTTATACGGCCGGGTCGCCCCCGGGCGCAAATCCTCGAAACTCGGGGCTCCGCTCGGCGTCGCCGACGGCGCCCGGCCCCCCGTGGACGGCGCGGACCGCGCGGGCGGCGCGGAGGGCGAACGCCGCGGCGAAGCCGGCGGTCTCGGCCCGCAGCACGGTGGCGCCGAGCGAGACCGCGACGAAGCCGGCGGCCTGGGCGCGCTCGACCTCGTCGGCGGTGAGCCCGCCCTCGGGCCCGATCAGGAGCGCCACCGTCGTCGCGTCGGCCGGCGCCGCAGCCAGGAGCGGGTGGTCGACGCCGGGATCGGCGACCAGGCGCACGCCGGCGGTCACCGCGGCCAGGGCGTCGGCGAGGCGGCGGGCCGGCGCCACCGGCGGGACGTCGGCGCGGCCGCACTGGCGGGCGGCCTCGGCGGCGATGCGCTGGTGGCGAGCCTGACGGCGGGCGCGGCGCTCGTCGTCGAGGTGGACGACGGTGCGGGCGGTCTCGACGGGCACGATGCCGTCGACGCCGACCTCGACCAGCTTCTCCAGACACCAGTCCATGCGCTCGCCCGTGAGGACGGCCTGCAGCACGGTGATGGTGGGGGCGAGCGGCGGCCGCGCCGCGACGGCGCCGACCTCGAGCACGGCGTGGCCGGGGCCGATCTCGACCGCCACCGATGGCGCCTCGCGGCCGGCGCCGTCGAAGAGCTGCACCGGGTCGCCCACCGCCAGGCGGCGGACGCGGAACAGGTAGGCGTGGTCGTCGCCGTCGAGGCGCAGCGGCCCGGGCGTCAGGCGCGCCGGGGCGACGCACAGGCGCGCGGTCACCGGCGAGCTCCGGGCGAGCGCGCGGGCGCGCGGGCGGGAGACGGGGAGGCCGGGCAGGCCGGGAATGCCGGGGACGCCGGGCAGGTCGCGATCGCCGTGGACGTCGGGGACAGCGGGGACGCCGGCGACATCATGGCCGGGCGAGGATCGCGCTCGACCACGCCGCGTCGTCGGGACTCTCGTCGAGGGCGACCAGGCGCAGGCCGCGCGCGACGTACTCGTCGGCGACCGCCGGGGCCTGCGGCGTCAGAAGGCCGGACAGGACGAGCGTGCCACCGGGCGCGACCCGGGCGGCGAGCGCGTCGGCGAGCGCGCGCAGGACGTGGGCCTGGATGTTGGCCAGGACCAGCGGCCAGGCGCCGGCGACGTCCTCCACCGGCGTGCCGGCGCAGCGCACGCGGTCGGCGACGCGGTTGGCGGCGACGTTCTCGGCGCACGCCGCGACCGCGATCGGATCGTTGTCGATGGCCAGCGCGGTCGCCGCCGGCCACAGCTTGGCGGCGGCGATGGCGAGGATGCCGGAGCCGGCGCCGACGTCGAGGACGCGCGTGGGCGCGGCGCCGTCGGCGGCGAGGCGGTCGAGGGCGGCGAGCACCAGGCGGGTGGAGGCGTGGGTGCCGGTGCCGAAGGCCATGCCCGGATCGAGGTCGATCACGACCTCACCGGGCGCCGGGGTGTGCTGCTCCCAGCTCGGGACGACGACGATGCGCGGCGTGATCCGGGTGACGTGGAAGTACTTCTTCCACGCGTCGCGCCACTCCGCCTCGGGCAGCGCCGGCTGGGCGCGTACCGTGGACGGATCGACGCCGAGGCCGGCCTCGGCGAAGGCGGCGACCGCGGCGCGGACCTCGGCCACGACCGCCTCGCGGCTGGCCAGCGGCGCCCAGATCACGACCTCGTCGCCGCGGATCTCGGTGCCCTCGCGCGCCGGTTCGCAGGCGTCGGCGAGCAGCGCGGCCACCTCGTCGACGTCGGCGGCGGCGGCCGGGACGATGATCTCGACCCAGTCGCCCGGGCCGGCGCCGGTCCCGCTCACGACCGGATCACGACCATCACGTCGTCACATCCGGCCGGGGCCGGTGCCCATGCCCGACTTGCGCTTCATCTCGCGACGCAGCCGCTTGCGGGCCTCGCGGGTCTTCCGCTTCTTCTTCACCGAGGGCTTCTCGTAGAAGCGACGGCGCTTGAGCTCCTGCAGGATGCCTTCCTTGGACATCTTCTGCTTGAGGATCTTCATCGCCTTCTCGAGGCTGTCGCGAACCTCGACCTCGACAGGCTTGCCGAACGCGTTCTCCATGGGGTCCGAAGGGGTACCCGATCACGGCACCGAGATCAAGCCAGGAACGCGCCGGGCTTACCCAGGACACGCGGAGGGACCTGGGCGGCTGGCCAGGCGGACGGCGGGCCCCGAAACGGCGGCAGGAGCGCGTCGAGGGGACGCGCTGGCCGGCGGGTGTGACGCCCCCGAAACGGCGACGGGGCGCCCGCGTCAGCAGGCGCCCTCGTGCTCGTCCCCCACGGCCCACACCCATCGCGCTCCGCCTCGCGGCGGGAGGCTCAGGACTTGTGCTTGTAGAAGAGGGTGATGGTCAGGCAGTGGAACTCCGAGTCCGACGACTGCGTGACGATCTTGTCGACGATGTCGACGTCCTGGTGGGAGCGGATCCAGTCGGTGATGATCTCGCCGAGTAGCTCGCGCTCCTTGGCCTTGGTTGCCGAGAACACTTTCACTCCGGTGACATCCAGCACGCGGGCCCCTCCTTCTTCGTGAGTCGTTGATTGCGCTGCAGCAGCTGAAGCTCGTGCCACGTCCACCTCTCTTCTCGCGACGGCACATGCTCACCGCGAAATAGTCGTTGCGACAGTCACACCATTCTGTTCGACCACGGCATTCCAGTCAAGCAAAACAAATACAGAAATAGCAGAATTTGGGGGCGACCCGAGCCCGAACCCCATTTCGCCTCTGGCCTGTCAGGAATCCTCGAGCCCGAGCCCGAGCCCGAGCCCGAGCCCGAGCCCGAATCCGAATCCGAACCCGAGCCCGAGCCCGAGCCCGAGCCCGGAACCCGAGCCCGGAGCCCGCGGAAACCAACCCCGGAAACCAACCCCGGAAAGCAACCCCGGAGCCCTCCGGGGGCAACCCCGTAACCAACCCCGGAGCCCTCCGGGGGCAACCCCGGAACCAACCCCGGGAACCAACCCCGGAACCCCGGAACCAACCCCGGAGCCCGCCCTCCGGGGGCAACCCCGGAACCAACCCCGGAGCCCGGCCCCTCGCCGCAACCCCCTGCCGGCCATGAGGATCCCGCCCGAGGCAACCCCGCGGGGCGTCACCCGGTCCCACCCCGGATGGGCGCAAGGACCTGGGCGAGCCCCTGGCCCGGCCGGCCTGGCCGGAGTAGGTTCCGCGCGCTAACGGAGAACCCGATGAAGCTCCTGCTCCCGGTCACGGCCGTGGCGGCGCTGCTCGGCGGCGCGGCCCTGGCCACCGCCCAGCCCGCGGCGCCCCCGGCACCCCGCCCTCGCGCCTCCACCCCCGCCGGCCTCAAGCTGCCCCAGCTCGAGACCTTCACCCTGGAGAACGGCCTGCGCGGCGTCTTCCTCCGCCACGACGCCGCCCCGGTGGTGGCGGTCGAGGTCTGGTACCGGGTGGGCGCCAAGGACGAGGCCCGCGACCGCCGCGGCTCGGCCCACATGTTCGAGCACATCATGTTCAAGGGCACGAAGCGGGTGCGGCCCGAGGCCCACGCCCGCTTCGTCAACGGCGTCGGCGGCCAGGCCAACGCCCACACCTCCGAGGACGCCACCGCGTACCTGCAGGTGGTCCCCGCCGAGTACCTCGACTTCGTCCTCGAGCTCGAGGCCGAGCGCATGCGCAACCTGCGCTTCGACCCGGCGACCATCGCCACCGAGCGCGAGGTGGTGAAGGAGGAGATCCGGCAGCAGGAGAACGACCCGGTCAGCAAGGGCCTGCTCCGCTTCCTCGAGATCGCCTTCACCCGCCACCCCTACGCGTGGACCGCGGGCGGCACGATCGCCGATCTCGACCGCACGACGCCCGCCGACCTCGAGGCCTTCTACAACACGTACTACCAGCCGGGGAACGCGCTCCTGGTGGTCGTCGGGCAGACCACGCTGGCCGAGGTCAAGGCCTCCGCCGAGAAGCACTTCGGCCCCATCCCGGCGGCGGCCCCTCCGCCGCGACCCGCCGACGCCACGCCCGAGCCGCCGCAGACCGAGAAGCGGCGCGAGGTGGTCGAGGCCGGCCAGATCGGCATCGTCTTCGCCGGCTGGAAGATCCCCGAGGCCCGGGCCCAGGACATCTACGCGCTCCAGGTGCTGTCGCTGGTGCTGGGCACCGGCGAGTCGGCGCGCCTGCGCCAGCGCATCAGGACGATCGATCCGAAGACCAAGCAGCCCCTCGGCGTCGAGGCCGCGGCCCCCATCCTGGTCCGCGAGCACCCGGGCCTGTTCCTGGCCCTCGGCGTCTACCGCGACGCCGCCGCCGGCGCCGCGGTCGAGGGCGCGATCTTCGACGAGCTGGCCCGGATCGCCAGCAAGCCGCCCACCGCCGACGAGCTGCGCAAGGCCAAGAACCAGATCCTGGCCGGCTTCGTGTTCGGGCTCGACAGCCCGCTCGGCCTCGCCGAGCAGATCGGCCAGTCGTGGATCCTGACCGGCGATCCCACGCAGTGGCTGCGGGATCTCGACGAGCTGGAGAAGGTCACCCCCGCCGACCTGGCGCGGGTGACCCGCACCTACCTGACGCCCGAGCGCGCCACCGTCGTGGTGGTGCCGCCGAGGAGCGCGCCATGACTCGCACCTCCATCGCCCTCGCCCTGGCGGCGCTCACGGTCGGCGCCGCCTGCGGCCCCAAGGCCGGCCCCGCGGTCATCCCCACCCTGCCCGGCGACGGCGCCGACCACGTCGCGCGCCCCACCGACGACACGCCGCCGGCCGCTCCCGATCCCTGGGCCGGTCGCGCCGACCTCATCGAGGCGCCGCCGGTGCGGCCGCCGCAGCCGGTGACGCTGCCGCCCATCGAGCGCTTCACGCTGCCCAACGGCCTCGAGGTGCTGGTGGTCAAGGACAGCCGGCTGCCGGTGGTGTCGCTGCAGCTCATGATCAAGGCCGGCCGCGCCGACGAGCCGCTGGCCCGGCTCGGCGTGGCCGAGCTGACCGCCGACCTCTTGCCCAAGGGCACGCGCAAGCGCGACGCCCTCGCCATCGCGCGCACGATCGATCACGTCGGCGGCCACATCCGCGCCCTCGCCGGCTTCGAGGCGACCTGGCTGACCTGCACGACGATGACCAAGGACGCCAAGGTCTGCCTCGAGCTCCTGCCCGAGATGGTCACCCAGCCCAGCTTCCCCGAGGTCGAGATCACCCGCGCCAAGGAGGCGCAGGTGGTGGGGGTGATGCGCCGGCTCGACGACGCGCCGGCCCTGGCCGCCGCCCACGTCCAGAACCTGCTGTGGGGCGACGACCACGTCCGGGGCTGGACGACCTCGCCGGAGTGGATCCGACGCCTGACCCGGGCCGAGCTGGTGACCTGGCACAAGACCTGGTTCGTGCCCGGCAACGCCATGCTGGCGGTGTCGGGCGACGTCGACGTCCCCCGGCTCAAGCGCGATCTGACCCGGGCCTTCGCCGGCTGGGCCCGGGCGCCGGTGCCGGCGCGGCCCAAGCACGTCGCGCCGCCCATCGGCGGGATCAAGGTCCGCCTGGTCGACAAGCCGCGCCAGACCCAGACCCAGATCCGCGTCGCCCAGTACGGCGTGCGCCACGACGACCCGCGCTTCTTCCCGACCCTGGTGTGGAACTACGCCCTGGGCGGCGGCGCCTTCAGCTCGCGCCTGATGCAGGTCGTGCGCAGCGAGGGCGGCAAGACCTACGGCGCGTCGTCGGCGTTCGATCGCAACGCCGAGCGCGGCTCGTTCGTGGTCACCACCTTCACCCGCACCGCCGAGACCGTCGCCACCCTCGAGCTGGTGCTGCGCGAGCTCCAGAAGATGCACGCCGGCGGCCCCACCGACGACGAGGTGAAGGCCGCGATCGCCAACCTCGCCGGCAGCTACGTCATGCGCGTGTCCGGCGCCGACGACCTGGCCGGCGCCCTGGTCACCGCCGATCTCCACGGCCTGTCCGAGGCCTACGTCGCCAACTTCCCGGTCCTGGTCGGCCAGGTCTCGCGCGAGGAGGCGGCCGAGGCCGCGCGCTCCGTGCTCACGCCGCGCGCCTTCGTGGTCGTGCTGCTCGGCGACGGCGACCGCATCGCGCCCCAGCTCCAGCAGGCCGGCATCCCGTTCGAGCGCGTGCGCTTCGACGCGCCCATCGGGCCCCAGCCCGAGGCGGCGACGCCGACCACGCCGACGACGATCGACCCCAAGCTGGCGGCGGCCGGGGTCAAGCTGCTCGACGCGGCGCTGGCGGCCAAGGGCGGCGACAAGGTCGTCGCGCTCAAGGCCCTGCGCATGACCGGCGCCGGCAAGCTCTCGGCCCAGGGCCAGACCGTCGACGTCGAGCTGACCCGCACGCTGCTCCTGCCCGACCGGATGCGGATGGACATCGTCATCGCCAAGCAGTTCCAGATCTCGTTCGCCCTCGACGGCGCGGCCGGCGGGTGGACGCGGTCGCCGGGCGGGCTCGAGGATCTCCCGGCGGCCCAGCTCCCCGAGCTGGCGCGCCAGCGCTGGGTCGATCCCGAGCTGGTGCTCCTGCGCCCCCGCGAGCCGGGCGCCCGGGTGACGGCGCTGCCGGCGGAGAAGGTCGACGGCAAGGTGCTGGACGTGGTGCAGGTGACGTCGGCCGACGGCGCCCACACCACCCGCCTCTACCTCGATCCGGCGACCAAGCTGCTGGTGGCCCAGCGCTACGCCAGCGGCGGCGGCGCCGAGACCGTCGAGCGCTTCGACGACTACCGCGAGGTCGCCGGCATCCGCATCGCCCACCGCCGGGTGTCGAGCGCCGCCGGCGAGGTCTCCGACATCACCGTCGACAAGGTCGAGGTCGATCCGGCGATCGATCGCGCGACCTTCGCCAAGCCCAGGTCATGAGGCGCGCCTCCGGTCGCCCCGCCCTCGCCGCCGCCGCCGCGCTGGTGGCGACGGCGGTCGTGGCGCTCGGCGCCGGCCCGGCGCGGGCCCAGGAGGGCCGCATGGGCGGAGTCCTGGACCTGTCGCCGGGGGCGACCCCGCCGGTGGTGGTGCTGTTCACGATCGGCCGCGGCGAGCTCATCTTCGAGAAGTTCGGCCACACCGCCCTCTGCCTCGACTACCGCGAGCCCGGTCGCGAGACGGTGTGCTTCAACTACGGCGTCACCGACTTCACGATGGACCCGGTCGACCTGACCTGGGCCTTCATCCGCGGCCGCCAGAAGTTCTACGTCGAGCCGGTGCCGCTGAACGGCATGGTCGCGTTCTACCGCCACGAGGACCGCACGATGTGGCGGCAGGACCTGCGGCTGACCGCCGAGCAGGCGCGGGCGATCGAGGCCCGGCTCCTCCACGACATCCGCCCCGAGAACCGCTTCTACATCTACGACCACTTCGCCGACAACTGCACCACCCGGCTGCGCGACATCATCGACGCCCACACCGGCGGCGCGCTGCGCGAGGGCTCGGGGTCGCGCTTCCCGCTCACCTTCCGCCAGATGGGGCGGCAGGGCCTGGCCGAGCTGCCGCCGCTCATCGCCTTCGGCGACTTCGCGGTCGGCCGGGCGCTCGACGAGCCGATCACGCTGTGGCAGGCGATGTTCCACCCCTTCGTCCTGCGCGACCACGTCGAGCACGTGTTCGCGGCACCGGCCCAGCTCCTCTACGAGCGGCGCGGCCCGCCCATCCCCGACGACGGGCCCACCAACCGGGGCTGGGCGCTGTTCTTCGGTCTCCTGCTCGCGCTCCCGCTCCTGGCCAGCAAGCTCACCGGGCGGTTCGAGCGCGGCGCGGTGGCGATCGTGAGCGTGCCGCTGGCGCTGCTCGGCCTCGTCATCTGGACCGCCGCGATCATCTCGACGATCCCCGGCCTGCGCTGGAACGAGGCCCTGTTCCTGTACGTGCCGTTCGACGTGGTGCTGCCGTTCCTGGCCCCGGCGCGGCGCCGGCAGTACGCGCGGGTGCGCCTGGCGACGTTCGTCGTGGTGTCGCTCCTGTGCGCGGTCGGGCTGTTCCTGCAGCCGCTGTGGGTGCCGATCGTGGTCGGCTTCGCGCTCTTCGGCCTCATCGCGCTGGAGCTGCCCAGCCCGCCGCTGGCGCGCCGGCGCTGAGGCGCGTGGGACGCCCTCGCGCGCGCCGAGCCGAGGTCACGGCTCGCGGTCGCGCAGGTCGACGGCGAGGACGCGCGGCCGGTCGAGGTCGCCGTCGGCCACCGACGGCGGCGCGGCCGCGGCCGTGGCCTCGACCCCGGCCTCGCGACACCAGCGGAGGACCAGCGTCGCCGCGCCGGCGACGACGAGGGCGAGGGCGAGCACGACGGCGACGAAGGCGACCTCCATGGCGAGCTCCTCCGTCCAGGATGCGGCGCGCCGGCGTGAAGGGGCGACGGCGCGGGCGTGAGCTCCGCGTGAGCGCGCGTGCGGCGAGCCACGGCGGCGGCCGGCGGCCGTGGTCGCGCGCGGCGAGCCACGGCGGCGGTCGGCGCCGGCCGGCGGCCGTGGTCGCACGCGGCGAGCCACGTCGGCGGTCGGCGGCCGTGGTAGCGTGCCGCCATGAGCGCCCGCCCGGCCGCCACCCTCTACCTCAAGTCCACTTGAACGAGCTGCCGCGACGCGAGGAGTTCCTTGCGCAAGCTGCCGCTCGACCTGACCGAGATCGACTACGCCCGCAAGCCGCTGGACGCCGCCACCGTCGAGGCCATCGTGGCCGGGGCGGGCGGGGTCGCCGCGGTGCTCAACACCCGCCACGCCGTGGCCAAGGAGCGGGGCTGGGCGCGGACGCCACCGCCGCCCGCCGAGTTCGCGCGCGCCGTGGTGACCGAGCCCAACCTGCTGCGCCGGCCGATCGTGGTCGCCGGCGGCCGGGTCATCGTCGGCGTCGCGCCGGAGGCGTGGGCCCGCCTGGTGTGATGGTCGCGCGCGGTCAGCCGTCGACGGCGACGCGCTTGAGGAACGGCACGACCTGCTTGCCCGTGAGCTCCTCGCCGACCGCGAGCACGCAGTCGCGGATGCCGCCCTGGACGGCGGCGGGGGCGGCGCCGGTCAGCGCCTTGCCCGAGCCCGAGGCCGACGCCGCCTTGTGCGCGGTCCACCGCTCGGCGCCGTCGGTGCCGTTCCACGGCGCGACCCGGACCGAGACGGTGCAGGCGATCTCGGCCTTGCTGCCGCTCCGGCTGACGGTCACCGCCGAGATCGTGGCGGCGACGATGAAGGCGCGGGCGCCGCTGGCCGCGAGCTGCTTCTCGGTGGGGAGCGCGCCGGGCCACTCGGTCGACAGGTCGCCGGCGCGTCGCGCGACCACGTCGCGCACGACCTTGGCCAGGCGCGGGGCCGTGTCCTTGGGCGCCTGGCTCGATAGATCGGTGGCGGCCCCGATGTGGACGAAGACCGACGGGCGCGCGCCGGGCGGAGGCTCGGGCTGGGGCCGCAGCGCCGCCAGCTTGGTGAGCGCGCGCGCCGACAGCTCGCGCACCTTGGGATCGGCGTCGCGCGCGGCGGCGTGCTCGAGCGCGCCGAGGGCGGCGTCGCGGATGCGGGGCGGCGTGCTGGCGTCGACGGCCTTGGGCAGGGCGAGGGCGGCGACCCGGCGGACCTGCGCCTCGCGATCGCGGCGCAGCGCGCTGGCGAGCGCGACCACGGCGCGACCGTCGTGGCTCCGGGCGAGGGCGAGCGCGGCGGCGAGGCGGCGCTTGTAGCTCGACGCCGACGCGAGCTGCGCGGCCTCGTCGTCGATGGCGTCGGCGCGCGCGGCGGCCGCGGTGAGGCACACCGTCAGCGCGGCCAGGAGCGCGATCGCCGAGCGCACGACTTCAATCTACCACGCGACCCCTGACCTCCCGATGACAGCCGGACGGCCGGATCGATCCCCCGCCTCACGACCGCAGCCGCGGTGGCGCGCAGGTCTCACCTGGGGAGACCTGGGTCTACATGTCGACCGACGGTCGCGCCCTCACCCTCGCGGGGTGTGGCGCGACGACGCGCCTCGGCGCCCGGCGCAGCTCGGTTCCGAGCGTGCGACGAGATCAGTCGCCGGTGCCCATGCCGCCGAGGATCGACCCCTCGCCCTGGCCGCCCATGACGCCAGCGGCGACCATGCGGCGGGCGAGGCGGGCGAACGGCAGCGACTGCAGCCAGATCTTCCCCGGCCCGGTGAGGGTGGCGAAGAACAGGCCCTCGCCGCCGAACAGCGCGCTCTTGAGCCCGCCCACCCACTGCACGTCGTACTGGACGCGGGGCTCGAAGGCGACGATACAGCCGGTGTCGATGCGCAGGGTCTCGCCGGCGGCGAGCTCGCGCGCCATGATCGTGCCGCCGGCGTGGACGAAGGCCATGCCCTGGCCCTCGAGCTTCTGCAGGATGAAGCCCTCGCCGCCGAACAGGCCGGTGCCCAGCTTCTTCTGGAAGGCGATGCCGACGCTGATGCCGCGGGCGGCGCACAGGAAGGCGTCCTTCTCGCACAGGAGCGTGCCGCCGAGGGCGCGCAGGTCCATGGCGATGATCTTGCCCGGGTAGGGCGCGGCGAACGCGACCTTGCGCCGCTGCTGATCCTTGTTGCCGTAGACGGTCATGAACAGCGACTCGCCGGTGAGCACCCGCTTGCCGGCCTGGGCCAGCTTGGCGAGGAAGCCCTGCTCCATCGGCTTGCCGTCGCCGAACACGGTCTGCATCTCGATCCCCGGCTCCATGTACATGAAGGCGCCGGCCTCGGCGATCGCGGCCTCGCCCGGGTCGAGCGTGATCTCGATGTACTGCATCTCCTCGCCGAAGACCTCGTGGTCGATGACGTCGACCATGGTCGGGGCGGGCCCGGGCGGCGGCGGCGGCGGCGGCGGCGGCGCGCTCCACACCTGCGCGAAGGTCGAGACCTGGGTGATCGGCGTCCACGCCGGAAGGCCCTGGCCGTAGACGTAGGCCGTCTGATCGACCTGGCCGCTGCGGATGAGGTCGATGACCTGCTGGGTGCCGAGCGGGCCCTGCTGCTGACCCTTGATGCCGACGTACCAGATCGACGTGTCGCTCATGGTGAACCTCGCGCTGTCCGCGGCGGCCAGGCTACCGCCGTTTGGGCTTTACCGGCGCGCGCCGGGGTGAGAAACAGGGGGCGGATGCGCTCGGGAACCATCCTGTGGATCTGGCTTGCCTCGTGGCTGGCGCTGGCCTGTGGCGGCGACGGCGGCGAGCCCAGCGGCCTGCGGATCGGACCGGCGCCGGTGACGCTCGGGATCGGCGACGAGGTCGCGGTGACGGCGTACCTTGTCGTCGACGAGGCGTCGCAGCGCCTGGGCGAGGGCGTGGCGTGGGAGATCGGGGACGGCGGGGTGGCGTCGGTGACGCCGCGCGCCGACGGGGCGGCGACGGTGCGCGGGCTCGCCACCGGCACGACCGTGGTCACCGCGCGCGCCCGCGGCCTGTCGGCGACGGCCGAGATCACGGTGGGCAGGCCGGTCGTCACCGCCATCGCGATCACGCCCGAGGCGCCGACGGTGGCGGCGGGGCTGACGGTGGCGCTGACCGCGACCGGGACGTTCAGCGATGGCGGGTCGGCCGACATCACGAGCCTGGTGGCCTGGGCATCGGCGTCGCCGCTGGTGGCTGCCGTGGACGGCGGCGGCGTGGTGATGGGCCTGGCGCCGGGGACGAGCGTGATCACCGCCAGCCGCGACGGCGCCAGCGCGATGGTCACGGTCACGGTCGGGCCGCGGCTGCTGCAGGCGATCGCGGTCACCCCGGCGGATCCGGTGGTGGGCATCGGCATGACCCAGCAGATGACCGCCACCGGGTCGTACAGCATCGGGCCGACCATGGACCTGACCGCGCAGGTGACCTGGACGACCGGGTCGGCCACCGTGGCCACCGTGAGCGGCGGCGGCCTGGTGGTGGGCGTGGCCGAGGGCGCGACCTCGGTCGTGGCCACCCTGGGCGCCGTGGCCGGCCAGACGACGGTCACCGTGCCGCCGGCGAGCCTGGTGGCGCTGGCGGTAACCCCGGCGACCGCGTCCATCGCGCGCGGGCGCACCGTGGCCTTCACCGCCACCGGGACCTTCAGCGACAGCTCCGTGGTCGACCTCACCGAGCAGGTCGCGTGGTCCTCCTCGGCCTCCGGGGTTGCCACCGTGTCGACCGCCGCCGGCACGCGCGGCGTGGCCACCGGGGTTGGTGATGGCACGGCCACCATCACCGCCAGCTCCGGAGTGGTCATGGCGACCGCGACGCTGGAGGTAACCCCGGCGGTCCTGGAGGCCATCACGGTGACCCCGGCGGCCCCGACCTTGCCGCGGGGACGGGTCCAGACGTTCAGCGCCACCGGGCTCATGAGCGACGGCGCCATGCCGGACCTGACGGCGACCGCGACGTGGGCCTCCAGCGACGAGGATGCCGTGACCATGTCGGGAGGCGGGGTGGCGACGGCGACCGAGGTCGGGACCTCGACCATCTCGGCCACGTTCGACGGGGTGAGCGGGGAGACGCTGGTGACGGTCGGGCCGGCGATAGTCGACACCATCACGGTCACCCCAGCCGACCCCACGCGCGCCGTGGGCACGGACGTGGTGTTCACCGCCACCGGGACCTTCAGCGACGCGAGCGTCGGCGACGTGACCGCCCAGGCCACCTGGGCCTCCAGCGACGCGGGAGTGGCGACCGTGAGCGCCTCCGGGGTTGCCGCCGCCCTGGCCGAGGGCCAGACGACCGTGTCGGCCACGGTGGGGGTCGCGCGCGGGGAGACGACGCTCACCGTGGCGCCGCGGCCGGTCGTGGTGGCGGTCAGCCCGGCGGACGGGGCCTCCGCCGTCCCCTCTCCGGGGTTGATCTCGGTGACCTTCTCGAGAGCCATGAACCCGGCAACGCTGGTGGGCCAGGGCATCCCCGGCACGTGCGCGGGCAGCGTCCAGGTCTCGACCGACGGCTTCCAGACCTGCCTGCCGCTGTCGGCGCCGACGATGAGCGCAGGCGACACCGTGGCCACCTGCGCCCCGGTGCCGGCGCTGGCCCTGGGCACCACCTTCCGCGTGCGGGTGACGACCGCGGCCGAGAGCGTCGAGGGAGTCGGCCTGGCCGCCGATGTCACCCAGCCGACCGGCTTCACGACGCGCGTGGACGAGCCGTGCGGGTCCGGTCTGGTCGTGAGCCAGATCTATGGAGGCGGCGGCAACGTCGGCGCGGTGTACACGCACGATTTCATCGAGCTGCACAACACCGGACCAACCCCGGTCCAGCTCGCGGACATGGCCGTGCAGTACGCGAGCGCAACCGGCACGAGCTGGAACGTGACGCCGCTGCCGGCGGTCGAGCTGGAGCCGGGCGGGTACTTCCTGGTGCAGCAGGCGGCCGGGGCCGGGGGCACGACCCCGCTCCCGGCGCCCGACGCCACCGGCACGATCGCGATGGCGGCGTCTGCCGGCAAAGTGGCGCTGACGACCACCGTGGCGGCGCTGAGCGGGAGCTGCCCGAGCGGGCCACAGATCGTCGATCTCGTTGGCTTCGGGGCCGCGGCAACCTGCTTCGACGGCGCCGGGCCGACGCCCGCGCCCGGCAACACGACGGCGGTGCGGCGCCGGGGCGACGGCTGTGTCGATGGACGCGAGGACAGCACCGACTTCGTGGTGGCTGCGCCGATTCCGCGCAGCAGCACCACCGCGGCGCCGCGGATCTGCGCGTGCGTGGCCAGCGAGAGCGACCGGCCGCACGAGATCGACTACTGCGTTCTCCAGCACCCGCCCACGATCTCCGCCCCGGTCGGCGCGACGTTGCCCGCCATCTACGCCCGGCTCTACGAGGCGGGGCTGACCGAGCTCCCCGGTGCTTCCGCGCTGGTGCGCGTCGAGATCGGGCTCGGGCCAGTCTCGGCGAATCCCCAGGTCGAGAGCGGATGGCTTTGGTTCCCGGCCGCCTTCAACCTCCAGATCGGGAGTGACGACGAGTACCAGCTCCAGCCATCAACCCCGGCGGCGGGCGACCACGCCTACGCGGCGCGGGCATCGCTCGATGGAACCAACTGGACGTACTGCGATCTCGACGGTGCCGGGGCCAACGCGGGGTTGACGTTCTCACCCGTAGGCCTCGGCGCGATGACGATCGAGCCCTGAGGGCGTCACCTCGAGGGCGGAGCCCGCCCCGCGGCGTGGCCGGCGCCGACGGGGTGGCGGATCTCGGACAGCGTCCGGTATCCGGCCGCCCCCGTGGCCGGATTCCGGACGCGCCGGGCGCAGGTGAGCGAGATCCCTGGCAGCGCGCCATGGCACGCCCCGTGCTGTGACCTTCAGGAACCATGACCCTCCCCCGCCAGGTCATCCCCGGTTCCTTCTACAAGATCACCCGGCGCTGCACGCAACGGCAGTACTTGCTGCACGCGGACGAAGAGACCAACCAGATCTTCCTCTACTGCCTGGCCGAGGCCGCCCAGCGCTTCCAGCTCGAGGTCATCCTCCCGGTGGCGCTCTCGAATCACCACCACACCGACATCTTCGATCGCCACGGCAACGTGATCCCGTTCGTGGAGCACTTCCACAAGCTGCTCGCCCGGGCCATGAACGAGTACCGTGGCCGTTCCGAGAACTTCTGGTCGAGCGAGCAGGTCTCGATCGTCCGCATCGAGGATCCGGCCGAGGTCGTCGACAAGGTCGCCTATACCGCACTGAACCCGGTCAAGGCCGGCCTCGTCGAGCGCGCCCACCACTGGCCGGGCGTCAGCGGCCTGAGCGCCCTCCTCAACGGTCGGGCGATCACCGTGAAGCGTCCGCGGCACTTCTTCCGCGCCGGCGGGGTCATGCCCGAGACCGCCACGCTCGAGCTGGTCGTCCCGCCCGAGCTCGGCGACGCCGACGCGTTCCGGGCGCGGCTCCGCGAGCGGGTCGCGCTCGGCGAGCAGCGCCTCGCCGAGGAGCGCGCCCGCACCGGCAAGCGCGTCATGGGCCGGCGGGCGGTCCTCCGCCAGTCGTGGCGCTCGTTCCCGACCTCCGAGGAGGTGAAGCGAGATCGCGAGCCGCGCTTCGCGGCCAGCGACCGCGACGTCCTCATGAAGGCGATCGCTCGCTACCACGACTTCCTCGACGCCTACCGCGAGGCGCGCGCGCGCTGGCTGTCGGGACTCCGCGCGGTCTTCCCCGCCGGGACCTGCTGGCTCCGCCGCTTCGCCAACGTCGCGGTGGCACCACTCGCGCCAACCTGAGCACGGCGGATACGGTCCGCGCCCCCGCGTCCCCGACGGGGTCGCGCCGTCGCGGCGTGGCGCAGGACGCTCGCCCGGCCACGACTCGCCGACGACGGCCGCCCACACTGGACGCGGGCACCGAGCCGGGACCCCGCCCTCCCAGCGGTCAACCCCGGACGCCACGCGGTCGGACGCCGGGCGGTCGCCCCCGGCGCCAGCGGCGGCGGCGGGACGCCCCCAACCGCGGAGCCCGCGCGCCCCGAGGCGCTGCCGCAAGTCCGCGAAACGATGGCCTCGCCACGAGGCACCGAAATTGCCTATGCTAGGACCGTGTCACGAGTAGCGCGTGCCGCGCAGCGGACGGCCGGCCGATGACGTGGATCGTCCCGCTCACGCTCGGCGGGCTCGCCATCGCCGTGATGGCGCTGTTCACGATCCTGGGCGCCAGGCGCGGGAAGGCGGCGCCGGCCCAGGCCGCGGGTAACCCCGGTGTGTCGATCCTCGTGCACGACATCAACGACGACCGCTGCACCGGCTGCGACGCCTGCGTGGCGGTGTGTCCGACCAACGTGCTGGATCTCGTGGACAACAAGAGCCGGGTGCTGCGCTTCCACGACTGCATCCAGTGCGAGGCCTGCATGTGGGCGTGCCCGACCGAGGCGCTGGTGATGTTCCGGGAGGGCTCGGAGCCGCCGCCGCTCAAGGTGCCCGAGCTCGACGACTCGTACCAGACCGCGGTGCCCGGCCAGTACCTGATCGGCGAGGTCGCCGGCAAGCCGCTGGTCAAGAACGCCGCCAACCTCGGACGTGGCGTGGTCGAGCACATGCTCCGCACCGGCCTGGTCCCGGGCGCCGTCCCCGGCGCGGTCGACGTCGCCATCGTCGGCTCCGGCCCGGGTGGCCTGTCGGCGGCCCTGACCTGCATCCAGCGCGGCCTCAGCTACGTCGTCCTCGAGAAGGAGCAGCTCATCGCCTCCACGATCGCCCGCTACCCCAAGGGCAAGCTGGTGATGGCCGAGCCCTACGACACGGTCAACCTCTCGCTCCTGCCCGTCTTCGACTCCAGCAAGGAGCAGATCATCCCCATCTGGCGCGAGCTCATCGAGCGCGTCGGGCTGCACATCAACCAGGGCGAGGCGGTCGAGAGCGCGACCCGCCGCCCCGACGGCAGCTTCGACGTCCGCACCACGGTCGCCGCCTACCGCGCCCAGCGCCTCGTCCTCGCCACCGGCACCCGCGGCAAGCCGCGCACGCTGCAGGTCCCCGGCGAGAACCTGCCCAAGGTCACCAACCTGCTCGACGACCCCGACGACTGGCGTGGCAAGGACGTCCTCGTCGTCGGCGGCGGCGACTCCGCGGTCGAGGCCGCGCTCGCCCTCGCCGACGCCGGCGCCCGCGTCATCATCAGCTACCGCGGCAAGTCCTTCAATCGCGCCCAGCCCAAGAACAAGCAGGCGATCGAGTCCTACGCCCAGCAGCAGCGCCTCAAGGCCAAGGTCCAGTCGCAGGTCGTCGCGTTCGAGCCCGAGAGCGTCATCCTCGCCCTCGCCGACGGCTCGCAGAAGCGCTACCCCAACGCCGGCGCCTTCGTCCTCATCGGCGCCGATCCGCCGGTCACCTGGCTCGAGAAGCTGGGCGTGCGCTTCGTCCTGCGCCCCCACCAGTACGCGCTGGGCAAGAGCGACGACTTCATCCGCCGCCTGCTGCCGACCGCGACCGAGTGCCCGCAGGATCCCGCCGCCGCCGCCATGGCCGTCACCGGCCGCGACACCCGGCTGCCCAGCGAGGTCGAGCGCGCGCTGTCGTCGATCTCCCTGCCCGAGCCGGTCAGCGGTCCCAAGAAGTGGATCCGCGCCGCCACCGGCCTGTTCGGCACCGGCGCGCGCAAGATCGAGCAGCCCATGCCGCTGTCCGAGTTCGCGCGCCGCCAGCGCACCCACGCCGGCCAGGGCCGCCGCGATCAGCTCTCCGCCGGCGAGCGTACCCGCGTCCTCCGCATGCTGCGCGACGAGGGTGGCCGCATCGCCGACGAGGAGTCGAAGGTCTCGTTCGTCGACCTGGCGGCGCTCCGCGCGGCGCCGCCTGCCCGCGATCCGACCCCGCCGCCACAGCCGCGCGTGCAGCGCGTCGCCGGCGCCCCGCCGCCACCCCCGCCCAGCCAGGACGATCTGCCGGCCAAGCAGGCGGTCATCGTCGGGCTGGCCAAGGCTCACGCCACCGGCCCCCGCACGCGGTCCAAGCGCCCCAGCGACGAGGTCGAGCTCGGCCCCGGCGTGCGGATGAAGCCGGGCAAGGGCCCGCGCCCGCCCGTCGACGGCTCGCCGCCGCCGGAGCCCCCGCGCAGCCAGCGCGCGGGCGCGGCGCGGCCGGCGCCGATGTTCCTCGAGGAGGCCACGCGGCAGATCGATCCGTCACAGCCCCTGCCCGAGGCCGCGATCGGCGGCCGCCCGCTGCGGCGGGGCCCCGAGCGCATCGCCGACGACTTCCGACTCGACGACCCGACCCGCGCTGCCGACGTCGATCCGCGCCTGCTCGCGCGCGCCGGTGACGACGACGACCTCGACCCGCTGTTCGAGGACGCGCCGCGCGCCCCGTCCACGCTCGACGACGGCACCCTCGACGACCTCGACTTCCTGTCGGCGACCCACCAGGGCGACGGCGCCAACGGCTCGATCGATCTCGGCCCGCGCGAGCAGTCGCGCCGCTACTCCAAGCTCGAGGACGAGGACGCCACCCGCATGGGCGACATGCGCGATCTGCTCGCGCGCGAGCGCGAGCGCGTCGGGGCGTCGGGCGCGGGCGCCACCAGCCGCAAGAAGCCCGAGACCCGCGAACCGCCGCGCAGCGGCCGCGGCCCCGCCGCCCCGCCCGGGCCGGTCGGCCACGACGACGCCACCCGCGCCGTCGACGTCAGCCGCGACCCCAGCCTGTCCGACATCGACTGGGATCTCGACTGAGGCGAGCGAAGCGAGCCGAGTTCTTCTGACTCAGGTCGGCACCGGCGTCCTCGCCGGGACCGACCGATCGACCCGAGCGTGTGATTCCTTCACACGCTCGGAGCCGGGGCGCAGCCGAGGCGAGCTGCTCCCTCACCGCTGCGCGCGGCCGCGTCAGCGCAGCTCGAACTCCTTGCAGAACGCGACCTCGGTCGGCGGCGCGCCGTCGGGGCCGGGCGCGTCGAGCGGCCACCGCCCCTGTCCCTCGTCGGGCCAGCCGTGCAGGCAGGCCTGCGCTCGCGCGCGCCAGAACAGGCAGTCGCGGCACGCCGAGCGCAGCTCGAAGCGCCGCGCCTCGTCGACGAGCTGCGCGGTGAGAGGGAAGCGCACGCCCCGATCTACCGCGTCCGGCCGCGCCTGACCACCGGTGCGCGCGCCGCGTCGGCTCCCCCGCTCCGAGGGCGCATCCTCGGCCGGCCCGAGGACCGGCGCCGGCAGCGACGCCAGCCGGGATGGATCGGCCGCGAGCGCGATTGAGTTCCCCGTACGCGCGCCCTAAGGTCCCGCGATGCTCCCCCTCGACGTCGCGCCCGAGGTCGCCGCCGCGCTCGCCGTCGGCGCGCCGGTGGTGGCGCTGGAGTCCACGCTGGTCGCCCACGGCCTGCCCTACCCCGACAACCTCGAGGTCGCGCGCGAGCTCGAGGCCACGGTGCGCGCCGGCGGCGCCACGCCGGCGACGATCGCCGTGGTCGCCGGACGCGTCCGCATCGGCCTGCCCGCCGACGCGCTGGCCACCCTCGCCGCCGACGGCGCCCGCTTCGCCAAGGCCGGCGCCGCCGACCTCGCCGTCCACCTCGCCCGCGGCGGCGACGCCGCGACCACGGTCAGCGCCACCGCCGTCCTGGCGAGGCGCGCCGGGATCCGCGTCTTCGCCACCGGCGGCATCGGCGGCGTCCACCGCGGCGACAGCGGCGACGTCTCGCACGACCTGCTGGCGCTCGCCCGCACGCCGATCGCCGTGGTCTCCGCCGGCGCCAAGGCCATCCTCGACCTGCCCCGCACCCTCGAGCAGCTCGAGGCGCTCGGCGTGCTGGTCGTCGGTCACCGCACCGACGAGCTGCCGGCCTTCTACACCCGCAGCTCCGGCCTGCGCCTCGATCACCGCGTCGACGACGTCGCCACCCTGGCCGCGATCTGCCGCGCGCGCTGGGACGGCCTGGGCCAGGGCGGCGTGCTGGTCTGCAACCCGATCCCGGCGGCGGCCGCCCTCGACGAGGCGACGATCGGCGCCGCCATCGACGCCGCGGTCGCCGACGCCCGCGCCGAGGCCGTCTCCGGCAAGCGCCTGACCCCGTTCCTGCTCGCCCGCCTGGCCCGCGCCACCGGCGGCGCCGCCGTCGCCGCCAACCGCGCCCTCGTCCGCCATGACGCCGCGGTCGCCGCCGAGCTCGCGGTCGCCCTCGCGGCCACCTCCTGACGCGCCCCTGACCGTCGCCGCCCGCCGCGTCTCGTACAACCCTCTCCGCATGCGCCGCGCGCTCGCCCCCGGTTTCACCGCGCTCGCGCCGCTGGCGCCGCTGGCCGCCGCGCTCGCGCCGCTGGCCGCCGCGCTGGCGCCGCTGGCCGCCGCGCTCGCCTGCGCCGCGCCACCACGCCCCTCCACCCACCCGCGCCCGCGGACTCTCGTCGCCGACTGCTTCCTGGGACCGGGCCACTGTGCGCTCGAGCTCGACCTCGACGGCGACGGTCGCCCCGACCGCGTCGAGGCGGTCCGCGCCGCGGCGTGCACCACGGCCGGGGCCGGGGCCGAGTCCGACTCCGACTCCGATTCCGATTCCGAGACCGACTCCGACTCCGACTCCGACTCCGATTCCGATCCCGACTCCGGTCCCGACTCCGATCCCGACGCCGACGCCGACGCCGACGCCGAGTCCGACTCCGACTCCGGCTCCGACTCCGGCTCCGGCTCCGACTCCGACTCCGACTCCGGCTCCGACTCCGACTCCGACTCCGATCCCGACGCCGACTCCGACCCCGATCCCGACGCCGCCTGCCCGCGTGGCCTCTGGCTCACCCTCTCCTCCGGCCACCACCACCAGCTCGGCGCCGGCCGCCCCGTCCCCGCCCCGCCACCTCTGCCCGCCCCCGCCGCGCCGCCCGAGCTCGACCCCCTCGAGCCCCTCGCCCTCGCCGCCGCCCTCGGCGGGCTCACGCTCCTCGGGATCGCCCGCGGCGACGGCCACGGCCGCCTGAGCTGGGGGCCCACCTCGCGCCGCCGCACCATCACCGCGCCCTGCGCCGGCGACGGGCTCGTGCTCTCCGGCGGCGACGCCGCCGCGCTCGTGTGCTGGGCCGACGGCGCCCCTCGCGCGTACCACCTCGGCTTCTGAGCGGCCGCGCCGCGCGCGCCGCCGTCCGCCGCACCACCCGATCGCATCCGCCCGGAGGTTCCCCGGAGACCGCGTCGCCGCCGGGGCGTCAACCCGATCCAGGTCCCAGCTCCAGCCGCCGCGCCCGCGCCGCTCGCCGCCGCGACAGCTCGACGCCGATCGCCGCCAGCCCGCGCTCGTTGGCGGCCGCCAGCATCGTCCCCACGCCGCAGAACGGATCGACCACCCCCCGCGTCGACGTGTGCTCGCACAGGAAGCGCGCCACCGCCCGCGCCACGTCGACGCCCATCGCCCGCGACCACGGCATCTCGCCGAGCCCGGGCAGGACGTCAGCGGTCGAGCGGCCGGGCGGTAGCCGGAGGGCGCGCGACACGCACAGGACGTGGGCGTAGGCCGGGCGGCCGAAGGTGATCGTGCCGGGCGCCACCCGGCACGCGATCTTGTGCCACAGGAGGTGACTGCCGGCGGCGTCGGCGCCCAGGTGCACGAGGTGGCCCTTGTCGATCCACCGCCCGTCGTGCTTGACGTCGGTCTGGTAGAAGATCGCGACGCCGTCGTCGGCGACCGCACGGCAGGCCAGGGCCACGGTGTCGACGAACCACCGTCGCCAGCCGTCGACGCCTAGCCCCGGCAGCTCCGAGTGATCGGGCAGCGACGTCACCACCGCGTGATCGGCTGGCCAGCCTGCGGCTGCCAGGAAGGCGACGCCGTCGCCGTGGTGGACGGTGCGCGGTGCCCTGGCCCGCCCGGGCGGATCGGACGCATCCGGATCGACGTCGGGCGGGCTGGCCACGACCTGCAGCTTCCCCCGGGCGCGGCACGCACGCCAGGGGCGACCCCGGCTCGCTCGCCGGCGGCGGCGGTCGCGTTCCGATCGCCCTCGACCGCGCGTGGCCGACCACGCGGGCCCCGTCCGCGGTTGCGCCCGGCGGCTGGCCGTGGCAAGCCCGGACGCGGAGGGGATGATGCGCGCTCGACTCACGACCATCCTGTGTACGATCGGCCTCGCCGCCGCCGCGACCGCGGTGGCCCAGCCCGCCCGGCCGGCGCCGCGCCGGCCGCCGCCGCCCCCGCCGGTGGTCAAGGCGCCGCCGCCGCCGCCCTTGGTCGGCCTGTCCGCGCTCGGCGCGTTCGCGCCCGAGCGCGGCTTCCTCGACGACGTGGTCACCACCGACGGCGCCCGCCTCGGCGTGGTCGTCACCGACGGCGCCGATCAGGTCGAGCTCGAGCTCATCGGCATGGCCGACGCCGGCGCCATCGCCCGCCTCGACGTCGCCGCGATCGCGCCGCAGGTGCGCCGCTTCTACCTCCTGGGCGACCGGGTCTTCGTCGTCGGCGCGTCGCTCGACGGCGGCCCGGCCACCGGCACGCTGCTCGGCCTCGACGGCCGGCCGGTCAGGGGCGCGAAGAAGCACCGCCCCGCCACCGACGTCTTCCTGCGCGACGTCGGCGGCAAGCCCACCGTCATCGCCTACACCCTGGACCCGAAGGCGCGCGGCGGCACCCTGCACCAGCTCGAGGCCTTCGACCTGATGAAGGCCACCAAGGTGACGCGCCGGCCCGGCCGCCTCCTCGTCGGCCCCGACGGCCGCGACGCCAGGCTCGACTTCTCCCCGGTCTACTTCCTGGACGACATGACCGTCGCGGTCGGCACCCGCGGCGGCGTGTGGCGCAAGAAGGAGGACCAGCGCTCGCCCGACACCGCGGCGGCGTGGAGCCTGCTCACCGGCGCGTGGGTCAAGGACGAGCCCATCACCGACCTGCTCGGTCGCGCCCGTCAGCTCGAGGTCCTGGCCGCCAGCCCGTCCCGGCTGTTCGCGCGGATGAAGGAAGACAACAGCGAGGTCGAGGTCTGGCGCGACGGCGTGCCGCGCGCGGTCACCCTCGACCAGCCGCTGGTCCACTACGTCGCCGCGTCGCTGCAGCACGGCGTCCGCGGCGACCGGCTGTGGTTCTCGCTCCAGGTCGATCCGGTCAACCCGCCGGCGGTCGCGCGCAAGAAGGCCGATCCCGAGTACCTCGATCTGTTCGAGGTCGACGGCGACCGCGCCGTGCGCCGCGCGCGCATCCTCGCCCCCAAGCAGCGCCTGCGCTGGGGCTGGGTCGGCGACGTGCTGTGGGTGATGGAGAAGAACGCCGGCTTCGACCGCGGCAGCAAGCTCATCACGCTCTACCGCGTCGACTGAGCCCGACCGGGTGCGGAGGTGCTCACCCGGTCATCTCGGTCGCGGCCGACGTGTCGCGGCCGACGTGTGACCGAGCCGCGGTGCCCTCGGCTCGCGCAGGTCGGCACCGGCGTCCTCATCCTCAGGGTGGCGGCGCGAACGGCGACGCCGGCGAGGCGTCCACCGGCGGCGGCGCGACGGCGGCCGGCGCCGCGTCGACCGGCGGTGGCGGCGGCGAGGGCGGGGCCGGGGGCGGGGTCACCCGCGGCGCGCCCGGGTGCACCGGCGGCGGCGACGCCAGCACGCGCCCGGGCGGCACGACCACCGGCGGGATCTCCGGCACGCCGGCGTCGCGATCGCTCGTCAGCTTGGTCAACGTGCCGTGGACGATGCCGCCGGTCACCGGCACGAAGCGGTAGCGGGCGAGCGCGTGGCCGGCGGCGACGAACGTGAACTCGTGCGGCTGGCCGTCGAGCACGCCCTCCCACAGCACCGGCGTCGAGCCCAGCCGGACACCGTCGACCGCGGCGATGGCGCCGGTCGGCGTCGACCGGAGCAGGATCTGCACGACCTTGCGATCGCGCGCCGGCGTCCGCGCCGACGGCCGCACCACCGGGGCCTCGTCGAGGTGGAAGCCGCTGCCCGGATCGAACGTCGGCAGCGCCGTCACGCCGGCGTCGGGCGGCGGCGGCGCGCCGGCGTCGAGCGTCACCGCCGTGACCGGCGGCGGCGGCGACGTGGCCGCCTTCTCCTCGCCGCCCTTGCAGCCGGCGATCAGCGCGGCGCTCGCCGCGAGCGCCGCCGGCGCCAGGGACGCCAGGGCCGCCGGGGACACGAGCCCGACACGGAGCGACGACATCGGCGACATCGACGCTCTCTCATACCACGCCCCCGCCCGCCCGGTCCAAGGCCGGCCGCCGCGCCGCCGCCCGACGCGACCTGGGCTCCGGGCGTTCGCGGTCGGTCCCCGGCGAGGACGCCGGCGCCGATCTGCGTCGGAGGAGATCCGCAGGCTCCGCTCGGGTCAGCGCCTGGCATCGAATCGATGCCAGGCGCTCCCTCGATCGATCGACCTCGCCCGCAGACCAGCTCGTCCGATCTCATCCGGACCGAGCCGCCTCGCTGCGCTCGGCTCACCGCCTGTCATCGAATCGATGCCAGGCGCTCCCTCGATCGATCGACCTCGCCCGCAGGCGGGCTCGTCCGATCTCATCCGGACCAGCGCCGCCTCGCTGCGCTGGGCTCAGGGACCGCGGCGGACCTTGCCGCGCTGGGCGGCGGTCAACAGCTTGCGGGTCTCGACCAGCGCGCGCAGGCGGGCCTTGCGGACCTCGCCCTCGTGGCGCGACAGCTCGTCGACCAGCCGATCGAGCGTGGCGGCGTCGCTGCCGTCGTCCTCGAGCTCCGCGCGCAGCTCGCGAGACAGCGCGTCGATGCGGCGCACCACCGGCTCGACCGCCGCCTGTTCCTGCTGGGCGATGCGCTTGAGCTGCGCGCGCTGGGGCGCGGAGAGCTGCAGATCATCGACGTCGACGTCGAGCGCGAAGTCCTGATCGCGGAGGTCGATGATGACCGGATCGCGCCCCGCCGGGCCGCGCCCCCGGGGCGCCCGCGGCGCGGTCGCCCACGGATCCTTCACGTCGCGGTCGTCGCCGCCGTCGTCGAAGTCGAAGTCCAGGTCGAGATCGCCCCCGCGCATGCGGATGCCGGAGCGGCGCAGCGCGGCCTCGACGTCGCGCTGGATGTCGCGCCCGAGCTGCTCGCCCATGCGCTCCATCTCCTCGCCGAACTCCTCGCCCCAGCGCCCCATCTCCTCGCCGAACGCCTCCATCTCGGCGGCCATCGCCGCCAGGTCGTCGAGCTTGGCGGTGCGCAGGCGGCCGAGCTGCGCCCGCAGCTTGGCCTTCACCGCCGCCGGCACGTGCGGGTTGCGCTCGACCTCGGCCAGGGCGCGCGCGATCTCGGCCTGCGCCCGGCGCAGCTCGGCCTCGACATGCGGTCGCACGTCGTCGGGGATGACGACCTTGACCTTGGTGCGCGGCGGACGCGGCGGACGCGGCGGCGCGGCCGGTCGCGGCGCGGGCGCGGGGCGCGCCCACGGATCGAGCGGCGGCGGCTCGGGCGCCTCGGGCTGGGCCATCGACGAGGGCGCCACCAGCACGGTGGCGAGCAGGGCGGCGGTGACGGTGTGTAGACGGATCATGGCGCTCCTCCGTGCCGCAGGACGGCGCGGTAGTGGCGGACCGGGGCCTCGATGTGGTCCCAGTCGGCGGTGGGGGCGAGCGCGCGGGACAGGCGGGCGTCACCCACCAGCTCGCGCAGCTCGTCGTCGGTGATGCCCGCGTCGTCGCCGAGCCCGTCATCGGGCTCGCCGGGCGCGGGCGGCGTGGGATCGTCCCCGGCGGGGCGAGTGACGACCGGATCGCGCTCGGGGGCGGCGCGGTCGCGCAGGTTGGTGACCACCAGGACGGTCGCCGCGGCGGCGACCACGGTGGCCAGGCCGAAGCCGACCGCGCGGTTGCGCCGGCGCGTGGCCATGCGGGCCCGCGCGCCGACGACCATGCGGCTGCTGAAGCCGGGCCCGGCCTCGGCGGCGGTGGCGGTGGCGCCGACCCGGCGCGCCGCCAGCTCGAGCCGGGCGCAGTCGGCGCAGCGCGCCAGGTGCGCGCGCTCGGCGTCGGACAGCGGCTCGCCGGTGACCAGCGAGTCGGCGAGCTGGGTACAGCGCTTCATCGGTGCTCCTCCATCAGGTCGCGCAGGCGGGCGAGGCCGCGCACCAGGTGGGTCTTGGCGGTGGCGAGCTCGACGCCGAGCATGGCGGCGACCTCGGGGACGGGCAGGTCATGGCCGTAGCGCAGCACCAGGGCGGCGCGCTGCTTGGCCGGCAGATCCTCGAGGTGGCGCAGCATCGCCACCACCTCCTCGCGCTCGGTCAGCGCGGCGACCGCGGTCTGCGAGCGCGTGCCGTGCAGCGGCGGACCGTCGAGGTCGTCGACCCGCATCCCGGGCGAGCTGGCGCCGGGATCGGCGGGCTCGGCGCCGGCGGCGGCGCCGTCGTCGCGCGCCGGGTCGGGCGCGGTCGCGCGCTCGAACCAGCGGCCGAAGACCGCCCGCTTGAGGCGCCGACGGCGCAGGTTGCGCAGGCACGTGGTCGCGACGATGCGGAGGAACCAGGCCGGGGCCGCCGCCGGATCGCGCAGGTCGTCCAGGCGCTCGCACGCACGGGCCAGCGCCTCCTGCACGGCCTCCTCCGCCTCGGCGCGGCTGCCGAGCATGTCGTAGGCGATGGCGTAGCCCTTGCGCGCCGGCCCGGCGGCCAGCTCCGCCAGCAGGCGCCCGCGGGCGTCCGCGCCCGCCAGGGTCAGCGAGACTTCGCGTGACAAGGGGATGGGTCCTTGCGCGTACACTCTAAGGGCTCAGGAGCCGCAGGGGGGCGCGCCGGTTGACGCGCGCGCCGCGAGATCTGTAACCGGTCGAGATCTGTGGGGTAATGCGAGGGCGTCCGCGCCGGGCGCGCCCAGCCCGGCGCGCCCGGCCCGGGCGAGAGCTGACCGTTCGGATTCGGGCTCGAAGAAGACCCGCTCACCCTGAGCCCTTCACCGACCGCGGTCGGAGATCGCGGGAAACGAACGGCGAGCCCATCGCTCCGGTCGGCCTGAGCTCTTCACCGACCGCGGTCGGAGATCGCGGGAATGAACGGCGAGCTGCATCTCTCCGGTCGGCCTGAGCCGCCCGAGCGTGAGCGAGGGCGTGTCGAAGGCCGACAAGCCGCGGCCGTCACGCGAGTGATGTCGGGCGCTTGCCGGCGCCGTTCGTTAGGAGCCGCCCGAGCGCCAGCGAGGGCGTGTCGAAGGCCGACAAGCCGCGGCCGTCACGCGAGTGATGTCGG
>CAADGB010000105.1 GCA_900696455.1 uncultured delta proteobacterium | reverse complement strand
CGGCGGCGGCTCCGCGCCGCACCCGGCCAGCGCGCCGGCCGCGACGACGCTCGCGACGGCGACGGCGACGGCGACGTGCCCGGCGCCGCTCACGGCTCGCTGGCGCGGAGCGCTCGCGTCCATCGCTCCCACGTTCGCACCGCGCCCCCGCCGCGTGTTGAGGCGAATCGTCGCGGTCCGTCGCGGTCCGGGTCGGCGCGCGGCCGGTTCAGGCCGCGCCGCCAGCGAGCGTGGCGCGGTTCTCCGGCAGGGCGAGGAAGGTCGCGCGCCAGCCGTCGTCGCCGAGGCGCGCGGCGCGTGCCTCGAGCCGCGCCCGTGCGTCGACCCACGCCGCCGCCGCCGCCGGCTCGCCGCTCGCGCTCAGGGCCTCGGCCAGGGCCAGCGGCGGCACCGACTCGCCCTGCAGGAGGCCGCCCAGCTCGTCGAGCACCGCCATCGCCGCCCGCGCCAGCGGCAGCGCGTCCCCGGCGCGACCGAGCGCGACCAGGGCCCGCGCCGCCACCGCCTGCGCCCACGCCCCCAGGCCGGGCGCGGTGGCCAGCGCGGCGATCGCCGCCTCGGCGTCGGCCAGGGCGCGGGCGGCCTCGCCGTCGAGGAGGTGGGCGGTGGCGCGGTGGGCGCGGGCCCAGCCCCCGAGCCGGGCGTTGCCGACCGCCGCGCACTCGGCGATGGCCTCGCCCAGGACCGCCACCGCCTCGGCCCGCGCGCCGCCGTGCGCGAGGATGAAGCCGAGGTTGACCCGGGCGTAGGTGATGGCCTGCGGCGCGCGCAGGTGCTGGCAGTGCGCGAGGTTCTCCCGCGCCAGCCGCTCGGCCTCGGCCAGCTCGCCCAGCTCGGCGTGGCACCAGGCGATGGTGGTGCGCTCGAGCGAGACGTTGCGCCCGTCGCCCGCCTCCTCGAACGCCGCCACCGCCGCCTGCAGGTGGCGGAAGAAGCGGGCGACGTCGCCGACGTGGGCGGCACGCACGCCCTGCACGTGCTCGACCTGGGCCCGGGTCAACGCGTCGAGCGCCGGCGCCCCGCCACGCAGCTCGGCGATCCGCGCCAGGATCTCGTCGGCGCGGACGAAGCGGCCGTTGAAGACGAGCTGGAAGGCGCCGCGACACAGGCACTGGAGCTGCGCCGCCACCGCGCCCGGCGCACACGGCGCGGCCACCGCGGGATCGAAGCGGCGGGCCACCCCGTCGAAGTCGCCGAGGCGAGCGGCGGCGACCGTGGCGGCGCCGGCGGCGCGGAACCAGGGCGCGCTGCCGACCGGGAGGTGGGCGAGCGCGTCGTCGGCGAGGTCGAGGGCGCCGGCGTAGTCGCTCTGCCAGTAGGCGGCGACCGCCTGGGCGCCGCGGATCTCGCCGCGCACCGGGCCGCTGGCGCCGGCGGCGATCGCGCGCTCGCCGCGCTCGCGCACCGCGGCCAGGTCGTTGCCCTCCAGCGCGTCCTCGACCGCGGCGTGGTACCAGCGCGCCGCCGCCGCCAGATCGCCGCCGCGCTCGGCGTGCCCGGCCAGGGTCAGGGCGTCGCGCTCGCCGACCTGCTCGAGCCAGCGCCCGGCCAGGTAGTGGCCGACCAGGCGATCGTCGTCGGTGAGCATCTGGTAGGCGCCGTCGCGGACCAGGGCGTGGCGGAAGCGGTAGCGCCGCGCGGCGGCGGCGCCACCCCCGGCGGCGTGGATCAGCTCGCGCCGCTCCAGATCGTCGAGCCACTCGCCGACGGCGAAGGCGCCGCCGGTGCCGCCGAGGAGCGCCGCCACGCCGTCCTCGCGGAAGACCTCGCCGAAGATCGCGGCCGCGCGCAGCACGCGCCGCGCCTCCTGGTCGAGCGCGGTCAGCCGGGCCTGCACCGTGCCGATCACGGTGTCGGGGAGCTGGGTCAGGCCGCCGGCGGCGACCGCGCGGATGAGCTCCTCGAGGAAGAAGGCGTTGCCCTCGCAGCGCGCCACGAGCTGCTCGACCACCTCGGCGGTGGCGGCCGCGCCCAGGGCGTCGCTCACCAGCTCGGCGCAGGCCCGCGCCGGCAGCGGGTGGAGCTCGATCTCGACCACGCCGCGACCGGCCCACAGCCGCGGGAAGACGTCCCGGACCTCGGCCCGGGCCGTGGCCAGCACCAGCAGCGGGAGCTCGGCGAGCTCGCGCAGCGCGTGATCGATGGCGTTCACCGACGGCAGGTCGCCCCAGTGCAGATCCTCGATCACCAGCACCACCGGGCGCCGCCGGGCCTCGGCGGCCAGCCACGCCGCGAACGCCGCGCGCACCTGCTCGCCGAGGAGCATCGGATCGCCGCGGGCCGCCGCCAGCGCCGGGTGCGCGTCGTCGGCGAAGCGCACGCCGCACAGCTCGCCGAGGAACGGCGCCAGCCGGCCGGCCGTCGCGGCGTCGACCACCCGGGCCAGCCGCGCCACCAGCCGCGCCGCCCCCGCCCCGTCGCCGAGTCCGTTCCCGACTCCGGGTCCGGTCCCGGGTCCGGCCCCGAGTCCGGACCCGACTCCGAGTCCGAGTCCGTGCCCGACTCCGGGTCCGGTCCCGAGTCCGGACCCGACTCCGAGTCCGAGTCCGTTCCCGACTCCGACTCCGAGTCCGTTCCCGACTCCGACTCCGACTCCGACTCCGACTCCG
>CAADGB010000104.1 GCA_900696455.1 uncultured delta proteobacterium | reverse complement strand
CGCGGGCACCAGCGCCAGCGCGGTCGTCGCCTCGCGCGCGCGCGCCGCCGCGGCCGCCGCCGCGTCGGCGACCCGGGCCCGCGCCTCGAGGTCGACGCCGGTCGCCGGCAGGGTCTGGGTCTCGGGCGGCCCGTCGATGCGCACGGCGTGGAGGCGGGTGATCTCGCCGCGGCGGAGCCGGAGGGCGGCGCTGCCGGCCACCCGCGGCCGCGCTCCGAGCAGGCCGCCACCGCCGAGCCGATCGAGCAGGCCGGTGCGCGCCACCAGATCGACGCCGCCGATGCCCAGGGTCAAGGGCGTCGCCACCCACGCCGCCTCGAGCTCGGCCGTCGCGGCCTGCGCCTCGCGCGCGCACAGCGGCGCCGAGGCCAGGACGCCGAGCGCCTGCCGCGCCGCAGCCAGGAGCGCGTCGGCCGCGCGCGGGTCGTCCATCCCGCCCGCGATCGTACCCCAGGCCGTGGCCCGCGCGCGCGACCGCGCTCGCCTATACTGCGACCGCCGTGAAGTACGTGGTCAGCCAGCTCGTCCACCTCCTCAAGCAGCCGCTGCAGCGCGAGAACCTGCGCCGGCTGCTCAAGCTGGTGGTCCTGCTGCTCGCGATGATCACGGCGTTCTCGATCCTGTTCCACCTCCTCATGTTGCGCGAGGGCCGCGATCACTCGTGGCTCACCGGCGTCTACTGGACGCTGACCGTGATGAGCACGCTGGGGTTCGGCGACATCACGTTCCACAGCGACCTCGGGCGCCTGTTCTCGATCGTCGTGCTCCTGAGCGGCATCTTCATGCTGCTCATCGTCATGCCGTTCGCGTTCATCCGCTTCTTCTACGCGCCGTGGCTCGAGGCCCAGCTCAACCTGCGGGCGCCGCGCGCGGTGCCGGCCGACACCCGCGACCACGTGATCATCTGCCAGCACGAGGTCATCGCCCGCGATCTCCTCGAGCGCCTGGCCCTCGCCCGCATCCCGCACTTCGTGCTCGAGCGCGACCCCACGGCCGCCGCCCACCTCCACGCCGCCGGCGTGCCGGTCATCGCTGGCGACGCCCAGGACGCCGCCACCTGGCGGGCGGTGGCCTGCGAGCGGGCGCGCGCCGTGGTCGCCAACCTCGCCGACGCCGAGAACACCAACGTCGTGCTGACCGTCCGCCACCTCGCGGCCACGGTGCCGGTGATCGCCACCGCCGACGACGAGGACTCGGTCGACATCCTCGAGCTGTCGGGCGCGAGCACCGTCCTGCCGGTCAAGACGCGCCTGGGCGAGCACCTCGCCAACCGCGTCAACGCCGGGCACTCCGAGGTCCACACCATCGGCCACTACCGCGGCCTGGTCATCGGCGAGTTCCCGGTCCACCGCACCCCCCTGGCCAGCCGCACCCTGCGCGAGCTGGAGCTGCGGCGGCGCCTCGGCCTGAGCGTGGTCGGGGTGTGGGAGCGCGGCCGCTTCGAGCGTCCGGATCCCGATCGCCGGCTCACCGAGTGGAGCGTGCCGGTGGTGATCGGCACTCCCGAGCAGATCATGGAGCTCAACGGGGTGCTGGTCATCTACGACACCAACTACGAGCCGACCGTGGTCATCGGCGGCGGCAAGGTCGGCTGCGCCGCGGCCGCCGCCCTGCGCGCCCGCGACGTCAAGGTCCACCTGGTCGAGCGCGACGAGGCGATGCGCGGCCGCATCCCCGCCGACACCGCCGACCGGGTCTTCATCGGCGACGCCGCCGATCGCGAGGTCCTGCTCGAGGCCGGCCTCACCCGGGCGCCGGCGGTCCTGCTCACCACCAACAGCGACGCCGTCAACATCTACCTCACGGTCTACTGCCGCAAGCTCAACCCCGATCTGCGCATCGTCAGCCGCATCACGCACGAGCAGAACCTCGAGGCCGTCCACCGCGCCGGCGCCGACTTCGCGCTCGGCTACTCGTCGCTCGGCGCCGAGTCGATCTACTCGAGCATCCAGGGTCGGCGGGTGATGATGTTCGGCGCCGGCATCGAGCTGTTCAGCGTGCCGGTGCCGGCCGGGCTCGCCGGCAAGACCCTCGAGGAGTCGCAGATCGGCGCGCGGTGCGGGGCCAACGTCATCGCCGTGCAGGAGGGCGAGATCACCACCGCCAACCCGGCGCCCGCCACCCGCCTGCCCGCCGACGGCGAGCTGCTGATGATGGGGACTCACGAGCAGCGCCTGGCCTTCGGTCGGGAGCTGACCTGAGGTGCGGCGATGACCCGCTTCCTCATCGTCTGCGGCGCCGGCGGCCTGGGCTGCGGCGCGCGCTACCTGGTCTCGCTATGGGCGGGCGGACGGTGGGGCGGCGGCTTCCCCTGGGGCACGCTGCTCGTGAACCTCATCGGCTCGTTCCTCATCACCCTCGTGATCGAGCTGTCGGTGCGGTCGACCGGGATCTCGCCCCACCTGCGCCTGGCGCTCACCACCGGCTTCCTGGGCGGGTTCACCACGTACTCGTCGTTCAACCACGAGTCGACCGCGCTCCTCCTCGACGGCCACATCGGCCGCGGCCTCGTCAACATCGGGGCGATGCTGGGCGGCTGCCTGGTCGCCGGCCTCCTCGCGCTCGCCCTGGCCCGCCGCCTGGCGTGGTGAGCCGCCGCCGCAGGTGGCCGGTGAAGCGGGCGTGAGGAGGGCGAGCGCCGCCGCCGGCCCGCGCTACAGTGGCGCGGTGCGCGCGCTCCTCGCCCGGTCGGTCCGCCCGCGCGTGGTCGACGTCCCGATCACGCTCGCGCGCCTGCCGCCGGCGCTCGACGGCTTCACGATCGCCCAGCTCACCGACGTCCACATCGGGCCGACGGTGAGCGCCGGGTTCGTCGCCGACGTCGTCGCCCGCGTCAACGAGCTCCGCCCCGACCTGATCGCGATCACCGGCGATCTCGTCGACGGCCGCGCCGCCACCTACGCCCGGGCCGCCGAGCCGCTGGCCGAGCTGCGGGCGCGCCACGGCATCCACTACGTCACCGGCAACCACGAGTACTACTGGGGCGTCGACGCCTGGTTGCCCATCCTGCGCGACCTCGGCCTCCAGGTGCTGCGCAACCGCCGGGTGACGATCGAGCGCGGCGGCGCCGCCTTCGACCTCGCCGGCATCGACGACCACGAGGCCGGGCGCTGGCACGGCCACGGCCCCGATCTCGACGCCGCGCTGGCCGGCCGCGATCCGGAGCGCGCGGTCGTGCTGCTCGCCCACCAGCCGCGCCAGGTCCGGGTCGCCCGCCGCCACGGCGTCGACCTGCAGCTCTTGGGGCACACCCACGGCGGCCAGATCTGGCCGTGGCACGGCGCGGTGCGCCTGCAGCAGGGCGGGCTGCTCGCCGGGCACTACCGCCTCGAGCGGACCCAGCTCTACGTCAGCCGCGGCACCGGCTACTGGGGCCCGCCGCTGCGGGTGGGCGCGCCCGCCGAGATCACGCGCCTCACGCTGCGCAGCGGCGCGGCCGCCGACGCCTGAGCCGCCGGCGCCGGAACCGATCGACCGGCGCGCGTGACTCGTTCACCTGCGCCGGGCAGGGCGCAGCACCGGACGCGCGCCGGGCGTGTACCATCGCGAGATGGTCGAGGCCGAGCTCCGCGGGACCCCGCGGTTCGAGGTCGCCCGGCGGCTGGGGGCCGGGGGCATGGGCATCGTCTACCGGGCGATCGATCGCACCACCGGGGCGACGGTCGCGCTCAAGACCCTGCGCGCGCTCGACGGCGAGGCGCTGTTCCGCTTCAAGCGCGAGTTCCGCGCCCTGCGCGACATCCACCACCCCAACCTGGTCACCCTCGGGGAGCTGCACGAGGCCGACGGGCGCTGGTTCTTCACGATGGAGCTGGTCGAGGGCGACGATCTCCTGAGCTGGGTGTGGCGGCGCCCCGCCGACGCCCTGGCGGACAGCGACACCATCCGCGCCGCGCCCGCCGAGCTGGCGGCGGTGGGCAGCGGCGGCGTCCGGGCGGCGCCGGAGCTCGACGAGGCGCGCCTGCGCGAGGCGCTGGCCGGGATCGCCCGCGGCCTGGCCGCGCTCCACGCTGCCGGCAAGATCCACCGCGACATCAAGCCCGGCAACATCCGCGTCGATCCGGGCGGCCGGCCGGTGATCCTCGACTTCGGGCTGGTCGAGGAGACCCACGACCGCGTCGATCGCGCCTCGGACGCCAACGTGGTCGGCACCGTCGGCTACATGGCGCCCGAGCAGGCCGCGGGCTGGCCGGTCGACGCCGCCGCCGACTGGTACGCGCTGGGCTGCGTGCTCTTCGAGGCGCTCACCGGGCGCCTGCCGCACGTCGGCCCCGCGTTGCAGGTGCTCATGGCCAAGCAGGTGACGCCGGCGCCGCCGGTCGCCGCGCTGGCGCCGGGCGCGGCTCCCGACCTGGCCGAGCTGTGCGCGCGCCTGCTCGCGATCGATCCTGGCGAGCGCGCCGGCGCCGACCTTGTCCTGGCGGTGGCCGAGCGCCGGCCGGTGACCCCGGCCGCCACCCCCAGCGGCTCGGGCGCGGTGCGCTTCGTCGGTCGCCGCCGCGAGCTCGACGCGCTCGACGCCGGGCTGGCGTTCGTCGCCGATGGCCGGCCGGCGCGGGTCGTGGTGCGGGGGCCGTCGGGGGTGGGCAAGAGCGCGCTGGTCACGCGCTGGCTGCGTTCGGTCGAGGCCCGCGGCCTGGCCGAGGTCGTCCACGGCCGCTGCTCCGAGCACGAGTCGGTGCCGTTCAGGACCCTCGACGGCGTGATCGACGGCGTCGCCCGCCTCCTGGCCCGCCTGCCGTTCGCCGAGGCGACGGCGGTGGCCGGCGCGCGGCCGGCGGTGCTGGCCCAGGCCTTCCCGGTGTTGCTCGGGGTCGAGGCCATCGCCCGCGCCCCGCGCGACGGGGGCGCGCCGCGCGATCCGCTGGAGCAGCGCGTCGTGCTCGGCGAGTCGCTGCGCGACCTCTTCGCGCGGCTGGCGCGGCGGCGGCCGCTGATCGTGGCCATCGACGACCTGCAGTGGGCCGACGGCGACGGGCTGCAGCTCCTGGCCGCCGCGCTGGCGGCGCCGGCGCCGCCGCTCCTGCTGGTGGTGACCGTGCGCGACGACCTCGCGGCCGCGGCGGGCGCCGGCGGCGAGGCCGGCGCGCGCCCCGACGCCCTCGCGGCGCTGCCGGCGTCCGCGGCGTGGAGCGACGAGCTCGCGCTCGCGCCGCTGCCGGCGGCCGACGCGCTGGTGCTGGCGCGCAGCCTGGTCGGCGACGAGGCGGCGGCCGCGGTGGTCGCCAGCTCGGGCGGGCACCCGCTGCTCCTCGCCGAGCTGGCCCGCCACGTCGCCGCCCGCGGCGAGGGCGCGCCGGCGCAGCTCGAGGAGGCGATCGCCGCCCGCGTCCTCGCCCTGCCGCCGCTCGCCCGCGAGGTGCTGGAGCTGTGCGCGCTGGCGGAGGTGCCGCTGGCCCCGGCGCTGCTGGCCGGGATCGAGCTGGCGGGGTCGCCCACCGCCGGCGAGCGCGCGCGCATCGTCAACCTGCTGCGCGCCGGCCACCTGGTGCGCTCGAGCGCCGCGCGCGCCGGGGTCGCCGTCGAGCCCTACCACGATCGCATCCGCGAGGTGGTCGCCGCCGGGCTCGACCCCGCGCGCCGGCGGGACGCCCACCGCCGCCTCGCCGGCGCGCTCGAGCAGGCGCCGCGCCGCGAGACCGAGGCCCTGTTCCGGCACCACGACGCCGCCGGCGACCGCGCCGCCGCCGGCCGCTACGCCCACCTGGCCGCCGAGGAGGCCGCCGCCGTCCTCGCCTTCGCGCGCGCCGCGAGCCTGTTCGGCGCCGCGCTCGAGCGGCTCCCCGACGACGACGCGACAACGCGGCGGGCGCTGCTGGCGCGGCGGGCCACGATGCGGGCGCTGGCCGGCTACGGCGGCCCGGCCGCCGACGACTACGTCGCCGCCGCGGCGCTGCCCGGCCACGAGCCGACCGCGCTCGAGCTGCGCCGCCTGGCCACCGAGCAGCTCCTGCGCGCCGGCCACCTCGAGCGCGGCCTGGCGCTCCTGCGCGAGGTCGCCGGCGAGCTCGGCCTCAGCATGGCGCGGTCGCGCGCCGGCGCCGCCGCCGGCTTCCTGTGGCGGCGGGCGCGCCTGCGGCTCCGCGGCCTGGGCTTCACCGAGCGCGAGGCCGCGACGATCGCGCCGGCCGCGCTGCGCCGGGTCGACGTGTGCTGGTCGCTGGCCGCCGCCCTCGCCATCGTCGACACGTTCCACGCCGCCGCCTTCCAGTCCCAGCACCTGCTCGCCGCCCTCGCCGCCGGCGAGCCCGGCCGGGTGGCCCGCGCCCTGGCCATGGAGGGCGCGTTCCGCTCGATCACCGGCGCCCGCGGCCGCGCCGCGGCCATCCCCATCGCGGCGCGGGCCCAGGCCCTCGCCGAGCGCTCCGCCAGCCCGCCCATCATCGGCGCGGTCCACCTCGTGCGGGCGCTGATCGTCCACCAGGGCGGCGCCTGGCAGGAGAGCCTGGACGCGTGTCGCGCCGGCGAGCGCACGCTCCGCGAGCAGTGCGTGGGCGCGTCGCTCGAGCTGTCGACGGCGCGAGCGCTCGCGCTGTGGAACCTGGCCTACCTCGGCGACCTCCACGAGCTGGGCCGGACCTTCGACGCGCTGGCGGCCGAGGCGCGCGAGCGCGGCGACGTCTACGCCGCGGTCAGCCGCGCCGGCTACCCGAGCCTGGTGTTCCTGGCCCGCGACCAGCCGGCGCGGGTGCGCGAGGACGTGGCCGAGATCCGGGCCCTGTGGGGGCCGCGGCCGTACACGATGCAGGCCTACTACGAGGTCCTGGCCCTCGCCCACGCCGACCTCTACGAGGGTGACGCGGTGGCGGCGGCGCGGCGCTTCGCCGAGGCGCTGCCGGCGATGCGGCGCGAGCTGGTGCTGCGCATCGAGCACGCGCGGGTCGCGGTCGAGCACCTGCGGGCGCGGGTCGCGATCGCGCGCGCCGGCGCCGAGCCCGCCCACGCCCGGCGCCTGCTGGCGCGGGCCGAGCGGGCCGAGCGCTGGGTGGTGGCGACCGGCATGCCGTGGGCGGTGGCGACCGGGATGATGGGGCAGGCCGGCGTCGCCGCGGCGCGGGGCGAGGTCGCGCTGGCCGCGTCGCGCTTCGCCGAGGCCGCGGTGGTCGCCGATGGCGCGGGCATGCGTCTGCACGCCGCGATCGCCCGGCTGCGCGCGGGCGAGCTGCGCGGCGCGACGGCGGTGGCCGAGGCCGCGCGCGAGCGCATCCGCGATCTCGGGGGTCGCGAGCCGGCGCGCCTGGCGGCGGTGCTCGCGCCGCTGGGCACCACGCTCGCCCTCACGCCGGCGTGAACTTGGCGCGCGCCGGCAGGAGGTAGCGCATGAACGCGACCTCGGCCGCCGTGCCGCGCTTGGTGTAGGTGCGGTCGGCGACCACGAACCACGTCCGCTCGTCGTCGACGACCTCGTCGGCGGTGGCGACGACGCACAGGGTCGCGGCGTCGACGCCCGAGGCCACGAGGTGGGCGCGCAGGCGCGCGACCTTGTCGGCGAGGGGGACCTCGGCGAACTGGGGTCCGACCTTGGCGGTGACGTCGACCGCGGGCGCGCCGGCGTAGACGTGGTTGGCCGCCATGTCGCGGGTGATGACGCTGCCGACCATCGCCATCGACTTGTCGTGGGCGACCACCGGCGACACGACGCAGTGGCCGACGAACCAGACGTCCTTGCCCACGGTCAGCGGCCGCTCGCCGAGGAAGCGGCAGCCCTCGAGGGTGTCGCCGTACTTGATGTGGCTCCAGAGCTGGGAGTGGGCGCCGACGCCGCAGTTGTCGCCCAGCGTCGCGCCGCCGGTGCTGTCGATGATCGTGTACTGACCGATCCACGCGTTGTGGCCGATCGCGCAGGGCAGGGCACCGTGGATGTTGGTGTGGTGGTGGAGCTTGCCGAAGTCGCCGAGGCGGAAGTCGGCGCACCGGATCTGCACGCTCTCGCCGAGGTAGCAGTGGTCGCCGACGACGACGCGGCGCGCTCGGCCGCCGTCGGGGCCGCACAGGACCGCGGACGGGTGGATCACCGTGCCGGTGCCGATCACCACCTCGTCGGCGTCGATCCGGGCCGGGCTCATGGTCGCCACCATACTACGCGCGTGCGCGCGGCCGGTCGCCGCCGTACCATCGGGGCGTGCGCGCCAAGGAGGGCATCGGCCGGGATCCCACGGTCCTCGACGGTCGACCCGCGGGTGCGGGTGCGGGCGCGGGTGCGGGTACGGGTGCGGCCGTGGCCTCCGGCCCCGGCCGCGGCGACGACCTCGCGGCCGGCGAGGCCGCCGGCGAGTACGTCATCGATCACCGGATCGGCGGCGGAGCGATGGGCGACGTCTACGCCGGCCGCCACCCGGTGATCGGCAAGAAGGTCGCGATCAAGGTGCTCAAGCGCGAGCTGGCGGCGCGGGCCGACGGCGCCGAGCGCTTCCTGCGCGAGGCCCGCGCCGTCAACCAGGTCGACCACCCCGCGGTGGTCGACGTCTTCGCGCTCGGCCGGCTGGCCGACGGCCGCCTCTACCTGGTCATGGACCTCCTGGCCGGCGAGTCGCTGCGGGTCCGGATCGGCGACGGCCCCCTGCCGCCGGCGGTGACCCTGGCGATCCTGCGCCAGGTCGCGGCCGCGCTCGACGCCGCCCACGCCCGTGGCGTCATCCACCGCGACCTCAAGCCCGACAACATCGTGGTCACCGGCCCGCCCGACCGGCCCGCCGCCCACGTGCTGGACTTCGGCATCGCCAAGCTGGTGGCCGACGCCGCCGGCGAGGACGCGCTCGCGACCCTGACCGGGCAGGGCGCGTGGCTGGGGACGCCCGCCTACATGGCGCCCGAGCAGTGGAGCGCCGACGGCGCGACCGCGGCCTCCGATCGCTACGCCCTGGGCATCGTCGCCTACGAGCTGCTCACCGGCCGGCCACCGTTCCGCGCCACCACGCTGCCAGGGATGATGGAGCAGCACTTCCGCGCCGCCGCGCCGTCGGTGACCGCGAGCGGCGCCGGCCTCGACCCGGCCCTCGATCGGGTGTTCGCGCGCCTGCTCGCCAAGGAGCCCGGCGCGCGCCCGGCCACCGCCGCCGCCGTGGTCGACGAGCTCGAGGCCGCGCTGGCCGGGCGGACCGGGGGCGGCGGCCCGGCGCGGCCGCGGCGCGGTCGCGGGGCCGCGGCGGCGGCGGTGGCCGGGGTCGTGGTGGTCGCCGCCGGGGCCGCGATCGTCGTCGGCGGGACTGGCCGCGAGCGCGCGTCGGGCCGGGTCGAGCCGCGGGCCCGCGAGGTCGGCGCCCGGGTGCAGGTGACGTCGCGCCCACCCGGGGCCCGGGTCCGGCGCGGCGGCGTCGACCTCGGCGTCACGCCGCTGGTCGTCGCCGACGTCGCGGCGGGCGAGACCGTGGAGCTGGCGCTGTCGCGCCCCGGGTACGCGCCGGCGCGGCGCGCGGTGACCGTGGGTGACGAGCCGGTCCAGCTCGACGTCGCGCTCGCCCTGGTGACCGGGTTCGAGGGCGCGTGGACGATGCCCGACGGCGCCCTGCGCCAGTTCGAGCGCCGCGGCGAGCAGGTCGCCGGCTTCGCGCTGTCGTCGCCCGGCGGCGAGCGCACGTTCCTGCGCATGTTCGAGTTCGTGCCCACCGACGACAGCGGGGTGGCGTTCACCGCGAGCGAGCCCCACGTCGACGAGCGCGCCCCCGACGAGCCGTCGTGCAACATCCCCCTGCGCGCCGAGTATCGCTACCACCCCGTGGACGACTCGCTCGAGCTGCGGCGCGAGAAGGCGCAGTACGCGCTGACCGACGGCCGCTGCGTCCTCCAGGCGACGGCGTGGGGCGAGCCGCGCTCGCTGACGCGGCTCGCGGGCGCCGCCGCCGACGCGCCGTGGGCGGAGTCGCGGGCGGGCGGGGCGGCGCTGGCAAACGCCGGGCCAGCGGACGGGTCGTCCAGCGATGGCGCCGACACCGGCGACGCCGACGAGCCCACGCCGGCGCCGCCCCCGAAGACGAACGCCCGGCCGGCGCCCGCGCCGACGAAGGCGCCGCCGCAGGCGAAGGGCAAGGAGGCGGCCGCCACGGGGTCGGCGCAGGCGGTGGCCGACGAGCTGCCGGCGCAGGCGCCGGTCGATCAGGCGCCGCGCCAGGTCGCCTCGCCGCCGGCCCAGGCCCCGGCGCCCCGGCCGGCGCGCGGCTCGACGCCAACTCAGGCTGCCTCGCCGTCGGCCAACTGAGCTAGGATGATCTCGGTGGGAGCCGTGGACGACGTGACCGCGCAGGGCGACCTCGCGCGCGTGCTCGAGCGGTTCCGCGGCGATCCGCGGGCGGCCCTCGGCCTGGACGCCACCACCGACGCGGCGGCGGCGCGGCGCGCCTTCATGGCGCTGTGCAAGGTCTATCACCCGGCCAAGTTCGCGCGGTACGCGCCCCCGACGGTGCGGCTGGCCAACGAGGTCTTCCTCGCGATCCGTCGCGCCTACGAGAGCGTCGCCGCGGCCGCCGTCGCCGCCGCGACGGGCGCGGGCGCCGCCGCGACGGGCGCAGGCGCCGCCGCGGGGCCGCCCACCGGGCCGTCGGCGATGGGCTCGGGTGTGCGACCGCCGGTGCGCGGACCGTCCCCACCAGGGACTGGCCAGTCCGGGCCGATGCCGCGGCTGCGCGCGACGCCGCCGATCGGGGTGCCGGTCGCGCCCTCGACCACCGGCTCGATCCCGGCCGTGCGCGACGGCCGCGTCGCGACGGCCCCGGGGGAGGTGCCGGTCACGCGCCCGGCCAGCGGGACGACCGTCGACCCGGCGCCGGCCGCGCGACCTCCGGCCGGGGCGCCTCCGGGCTCCCGCTCGACCACCGGCCCGATCCCGGTCACGCGCCCGGCCACGCCCTCGACCACCAGCCCGATCCCGGTCACGCGCCCGGCCACGCCCTCGACCACCGGCCCGATCCCGGTCACGCGCCCGGCCACGCCCTCGACCACCGGCCCGATCCCGGTCACGCGCCCGGCCACGCCCTCGACCACCGGCGCGATCCCGGTCCTGCGTCCGGGCGCGCGCCCGGCGGCGCCCTCGACGACCGGCTCGATCCCGGTCCTGCGCGGCGCCGCCCGCGCCCGCGTCGCGACGCCGCCCGGCGGGGTGCCGGTGACCCCGGCGCGGCCGGTCGCGGCCGGCGCCGGCGCGACCGTCAGGCCGGCGACGCCCGTCGATCCGGCGGCCCAGTTCGAGGCGGCGCTCGAGCTCGCACGCCGCGAGCAGTGGGCCCAGGCGCGCGCGGCCTTCGCCGTGCTCGCCACCGCGCACCCCGGGGACGCGCGCTACCGCGCGCACCTGCACTACGCGCGCGGCTGGGAGGCCCACCAGGCCGGCAAGCCGGGCGAGGCCCGCGCCGAGGGGCAGCGCGCGCTGGCATGCGATCCCGGCAACGCCCTGGTGCGGTGGGCGCTCGAGTCGACGGGGATGAACCGGTGAGCGCGGCCGCGGCGGCTCGGGCGGCCGGCGTCCGGACCGCGGAGGAGACGACGGTGGCGCGGCGGTGCTATCGTCCACGAGCGCGATGAGCCGGGTCATCGGGATCGATCTGGGCACGACCAACTCGTGCGTCGCCATCCTCGAGGCCGGGGAGCCGACCGTCATCCACAACCAGGAGGGCGGGCGGACCACGCCGTCGATGGTGTCGTGGAACGGCGACGGCGAGGTCATCGTCGGCGCCGCGTCCAAGCGGCAGATGGTCACCAACCCGACCCGCACCATCTTCGGCGCCAAGCGCCTCATCGGGCGCAAGGTCTCCGACCCCGACGTCCAGCGGGTGCTGCCGCTCCTGCCGTACACCGTGGTGGCGGCCCGCAACGGCGACGCCTGGATCTCGATCGACGACGAGGCCCGCTCGCCGCAGGAGGTGTCGGCGCACGTCCTGGCCAAGATGCGGCGGGTGGCCGAGGACTACGTCGGCGAGACGATCACCGAGGCGGTGATCACGGTGCCGGCGTACTTCGACGACGTGCAGCGGCAGGCGACCAAGGACGCCGGCGCGATCGCCGGGCTCACGGTGCGCGCGATCATCAACGAGCCCACCGCGGCGGCGCTGTCGTACGGGGTCCAGAACAAGGGCGACCAGCGGGTGGCGGTGTTCGACCTCGGCGGCGGCACCTTCGACATCTCGATCCTCGCCATCGAGAACGGCGTGTTCGAGGTGCTGTCGACCTCGGGAGACACCACCCTGGGCGGCGACGACTTCGATCGCGCCCTCATCCTGATGCTGGCCGACGAGTTCCAGGCCAGCCACGACGTCGACCTCCGCGGCGACGCGGTCGCGCTGCAGCGGCTCAAGGAGGCGGCGGAGCAGGCCAAGATCGAGCTGTCGTCGTCGATGAACACCGACGTCAACCTGCCGTTCATCGCGATCGGGCCGGGCGGCCCCATCCACCTCATGCGCACGCTGTCGCGCGGCGAGCTCGAGCGCGCGTGCCGCGAGCTGATCGAGCGGCTGGCGGCGCCCTGCGCCACCGCGCTCGAGCTGGCGCGCTGCACCCCGGCCGACATCGATCAGGTGCTGCTGGTGGGCGGCATGACGCGCATGCCGGCGGTGCAGGACCGGGTGATCGAGATCTTCGGCAAGCCGGCGCACAAGGGGGTCAACCCCGACGAGAGCGTGGCCATGGGCGCCGCGGTCCACTCCGGGGTCATCGGCGGCGAGCTGCAGGAGGTGGTGCTGCTCGACGTCACGCCCCACGACCTGGGCGTGAAGGTCGCCGGCGACCGCATGAGCGTCATCATCAAGACCAACACCAGCATCCCGACCCGCGAGAGCAAGGTCTTCGCCACCACCGAGGACAACCAGACCTTCGTCGCCATCGAGGTCTACCAGGGCGCCCACGCCCAGGCCTCGAAGAACCGACGGCTCGGCCGCTTCGTGCTCGGCGACCTGCGGCCGGGGCCGCGCGGCGCCACCCGGGTCGAGGTCGCGTTCAGCCTCGACGCCGACGGCATCCTCCACGTCGAGGCCACCGAGGTCGGCACCGGCCGCGCCGCCAGCGTCACGATCGAGGCCGCCAGCGGGCTGTCGGCCGACGAGGTCCTGCGCCTGGGTGAGGGCCTGCGCTGACGCGTGGTCCGCCCGTCGGGGCGCCGGCGGCGCGAGGAAGGCGCGGAAGGGATCGACGGGCAGGGCGCGGGCGGGCCGGTGGTAGGGTCGACGCATGTTCAGCCTCGACGAGCAGAGCCGGATGGTCGAGAAGATGGTGCGGCAGTGGTGCGAGACCAAGCTCGCGCCCCGGATCCCGGCGCTCGAGGCCGGCGCCGAGCCGCCGTTCCCGCTGATGAAGGACATGGCGCGGACCTTCGGCCTCGCCGCCATGGCGGAGGCCGCGGTCAGGAAGCGGATCGGCAAGCTGCGTGCCGCCGAGGCCGAGGGCAAGCCGCTCGAGGACGGCGGGGGGCTGGGCGGCGCCATGGGCGGCGACCCGATGATGATGGCGGTGTTCATCAAGGAGCTGTCGCGGGTGTCGCCGGGCTTCGCCATGGGCTGGGGCGTGTCGATGGGCCTGGCCGGCGGCGCGATCCTGCAGAAGGGGACCGCCGCTCAGGTCGAGCGCTGGGCCTTGCCGCTCGTGACCCTCGAGAAGATCGGCGCGTGGTGCCTGACCGAGCCCGGCGCCGGCTCCGACGCCTGCGGCTCGATGACCACGACGGCGCGACCGCGGGGCGAGGACCCGGCGGCGGGCTACGTGCTCTCGGGCAGCAAGACCTTCATCACCAACGGCCCGCATGCCGACGTCTTCGTGGTCTACGCCCGCATCGATCGCGGCGAGCCCCGCGAGCAGCAGGGCGTGGCCACGTTCGTGGTCGAGCGCGGCATGCCCGGCTTCACCACCGGCGCGCCGTTCAAGAAGATGGGCATGCGAGACTCGCCGACCTCGGAGATCTTCTTCGACGAGGTCACCCTGGGCGCCGAGCACCTCCTCGGCGGCCGCGAGCGGGGGCGGGCCGGGCGCGCCGACACCAAGGAGAGCCTGGGCAACGAGCGCTCGGGGATCCCGGCCATGGCCTGGGGCATCATCGAGCGCTGCTACGACCAGAGCGTGGCCTACGTGCGCGAGCGCCGGCAGTTCGGCCGGCCCATCGGCGCGTTCCAGGCGGTCCAGCTCAAGATCGCCGACCTGTACCTGAAGCTGAAGACGGTCGAGAACGTGGTGTACCGGACCGCCTGGATGCAGACGCAGCGGGTCTCCGATCCGGCGTTCGTCAACGCCAGCAAGGCCCAGTGCTCGCAGCTCGCGGTCGAGGCCGCGCTGCTGGTGGTCCAGCTCCACGGCGGCTACGGCTACATGGAGGAGTACGGGATCGAGAAGCTGGCCCGCGACGCCAAGCTGCTCGAGCTGGGCGCCGGCACGACCGACATCAACCTGCTGTCGGCGGCGCGCAGCCTCATCGGGGACGAGGCGCTCGGCACCTGACGGCACCTCCCGGCGGGCGGTGGTGGGTGGCACCGTGCGGTGGGTGGCACCGGACACGCACGCGCGGAGCCCGTCCTTCCAGCATCTTGACCTGCAGATCACGTCGCAGAATCGATCTTATGTCAACTCCGCATGGCGGGCAGCCCCCTGGTATCGTGCCGCGGTGTCCGACGCCGTGACCGCTGCCTCCGGCCGCTACGTGTCCCTCGAGGTCACCCACGACGAAGGCGCGGCCTGGCTCCGCCTGGACCGGGCCGAGGTCGGCAACGCGATCGACGCGGTGGCGTGTGGCGAGCTGGTGGACGCGATGCGCCGCGCCGCCGCCGACGCGTCGATCCGGGTGGTCGTGGTGGCCGCCACCGGGCCGTCGTTCTCGGTGGCCGGCGACCTGGTGACGGCCCTGCCGGGTCCGCCGTCGCCGGTCCCCGCCGCCGACGGCGCCGCGCTGCTCGCCACCATGCGCGACCTGCCCCGCCCGCTGGTGGCCGTGGTCCAGGGCGAGTGCCACGCCGCCGGCCTGGCCGTGGTCGCCGCGTGCGATCTCGCGCTCGCCTCGAGCAAGGCCCGGTTCTGGATGCCCGAGCTCAAGGGCGGGCTGTGGCCGGCCCTGCCGGTGGCCGCGGTGGCCCGCGCCATCGGGCCGCGGCGGGCGCTCGACCTGGCGCTCGCCGCGGCGCCGATCGACGCGGGCGCGGCGCTCGGCGTCGGGCTGGTGCAGCGGCTGCTGTCCCCGGACCAGCTCGAGATCGAGTCGTTCGTGATGGTCCGTGCCCTCGGGCAGCGCAGCCCGTCGGCCCTGGGCCACGGCCTGCCGGCGTTCCGGGCCGGCCTCGACGAGCCGCTGGGCCCCGCGCTGGCGCGAGCCCGCGCCGGCCTCGAGGCGCTCCTGGCCAGCGAAGACGCCGCCGAGGCCCTGGCCGCCTACCGCGAGCAGCGGCCGCCGGTCTGGAAGAACCGCTAGCCCCGGCCCGCCGTGGCGAGCCTGGCGGCGGCCGGGGCTGTCGCCAGCGACGACAGTCCCAGGCGGCCGGCTCCTCCAGGCAACTCCGGTGGCCAGCCGCCGCCGGCGCGACGCCGTGCGGCAAGCTGCCGGGATCGCGAGGGAGCCGGCGCGAGATCGCCGGCGCGCCGGCCGGGCCCGGGCCGGCATCGGGGTTGCTGTAGCGCCCGGGCGGAGGTTCACGATGCCCGCCCTCGCCCTCGCCACGTCCGAGCTCGTCCGCGCCGCCACCGCGTCGTTCCCGTCGGCCACGACCGAGGTCGCGGCGACCCTCCCGGTGCGGGCGCAGGTCGCGTACGAGGTGTTCGCCGACACCGGCGAGACCCCGCGCTGGCTCTCGGTCGTGCAGTCGGCGCACGTGCTGGCCCGCCACCCCTCGGGCCGCGCCGCGCGCGTCTCGTTCCGCGCCGCCTTCGAGCGCGCCACCGTCGGGTACGTCCTCGACTACGACTATCGACCCGAGACCCTGACCGTGAGCTGGCGGTCGTCGCGCGCCGGCAGCATCATCCTCGACGGCGAGGCGCGGTTCTCGCCGCTCTCCCACCGCGCCTGCCTCATGACCTACCGCCTCACCCTCGACCTGCCGGTCTCCGACGGCTGGCTCGAGCGCCACTACGACGGCCACGCCGCGTCGGCGGTGGTCGGCGACTTCCGCGAGCACCTGCGCCGCTGCACCTGATTCCTTCACACGCGGCGAGCCGGGCCACCACGAGCCGCGCTCGCGCCCGAGTTCTTCTGAGCCGCGCGCCGGCGCCGGGGGCGCGCGCAGATCGGGTATCCTGGCGAGGATGTCGGATCCGGATCGCGCCGCCGGCGGCGCCGATCGTGTCGACGAGCTGGCCCGCCTCGAGCGCGCCTTCGACCGCGCGGTCACGGG
>CAADGB010000103.1 GCA_900696455.1 uncultured delta proteobacterium | reverse complement strand
GGAGGCCGCGGCGGCGCGCGGCCGGCGCCGTCCGCCGCCGCAGCGCGAGGGCGAGCACCCCGAGCGCCAGCGCCAGCGACGGCGCCGCCGGGCTGCCCTGGCAGCAGCCGCCCGCGCGATCGCCGCCGCCGTCGCCGCCGTCGCCGGCGTCGCCGTCGCCCGGGAAGCTCTCGCGCACCTGGATCGTGATGGTCTGCGGCGGCACCTCGAGGGTCGAGACGCCGGCGCGGTAGCTCATCGCGATCGTGACCTGGTAGTCGCCGTACGCGGCGAAGCGCAGCGTGGCCGGCCGCCCGCCCGAGCTCGGCGGATCGCCGGCGACCCCGGGCGTGCCGCCGATCGAGCCGATGGTCCACGTGATCGTGGCGCCGTCGACGTCGCCGCCGGGCGCGGTCACCAGCTCGACGCCGTCGCCGAGCTGCTCGCGCAGGACGGCGTCGAGCGCCGGGCCCAGCGCGCCGTTGAAGTAGCTCGCGGTGTACTGGGCCTCGGCCGGCAGCGTGGGCGCGGCGAGCTGGAGCGGGCCGGTCAGCGACAGCGAGATCGCCGGCTGGCCGACCGAGCTGACGCAGTCGGCCTCGAACAGCGCGTTCAGGAAGAGGCGCGCGCCCTGCGACTGCGGGTTGGCCGAGATCGGCACGTTCGTGCTGTAGGCGTGCCCGCCCAGGTAGCTGACCTTGCCGCCGCAGCTCGCCGGTCCCGCCAGCCAGCCCGGCGCGCCGACCGGGGCGCCGTCGCCCGGGGGCTCGAGGCCGATGGGCGGCGAGATGTCACACTCGCCGTCGACGTAGCCGGTCATCCACACGTCCTGGACGCCGGGCCCGCTGGGGCCGGTGATGAACGTGACCTCGCGGTCGTTCTTGTACATCGTGCCCAGGTACGTGCTCAGGTTGTAGGCTGGCTCGCTGCCGCCGATGGTCTCGAAGCGTCCGTCGAGCTGGTTGTAGGGGACCTCCGGCGACAGCACCTTGATGGTCGTCGGGCGGTCCGCGATCATGAAGCCGGCGCCGCGCTCGCGGGCGTCGCGCGGCAGGCAGCAGTCGGCGCCGTTGCAGCCGCCGACGACGCACTGGAAGTCGGCGTCGGTGCACGGGCAGGCCGGCGGCGTCCCGGTCGTGGTCAGGAAGGGGCCGTCGCGCGCGTCGTCGTCGAGGTACGGCCACGCCGGGTTGGGCGTGGTGTTCTCGTAGGCGTTGACCGCCTGGCACTCGGCGAAGAAGTGGGTCGGGTACTCGAGGAACTTGCGGACCTCGGCCACCACCTCGTGGCCGTGATAGGTGATGGGCACCCCCGCGCACTGGGCCGGCGTCGCCGGGCAGTTGCCGCCGCCGCACTGCACCGTCTCGCGATCGGCGACGTTCCAGTGCATCGACATGATCTGGCAGTAGGCCGGCAGGCCGTCGGCGGTGAACAGCGAGCCGTTCTTGTGGTCGAGGTTGGGCGCGTCGCAGGTGCCCATGTCGCCCATGATGCTGGGCACGGTCAGCATGTCGGGGTTGGCGGTGCCCGGGCCGCAGTTGCTGGCGCCGCAGCGGTTGGCCGGGAACTCGCTGCCGTTGCTCTGCGGGATGCCCGCGGCCCGCAGGTAGCGGGTCGCGATGTCCTCGTTGCCGTCGGAGAAGACGGCGATCGTGGGGGCGGCGACGAGCTGCCGCGACACGAAGCCGGTGACGGGCGCCGTGGTCTCGTGCACGGTCACGATCTGGAACACGGTGCGCCGCGCCCACGGGTTGGCGTTCCACCGCGCCTGGTCGTTCCAGGCGTCGATGATGGGGCGGGCGGCGGCGGCGTGGGCGGCGTCGATCACGAACGGGCCGCCGCGGTAGCCGTGGTTCGAGATCGTGGTGCCCGGGCTCGCGCTCGCCGACCACACCACGGTGCTGCCGACGAAGAAGTCGGGGCTGGCGGTGGGGTAGGGGCACTTCACGCCCGAGCCCTCGATCGCGCAGTCCCACGCGCACAGATCGCCGACGGTGTCGCAGGGCGCGGCATGCCAGGTCTTGGCCGGATCGATCACCCACGCCACGGGCACGCCCTGGCGCAGGAGCTGGAACAGGAGGCCGTAGGCCTGGAGCAGCCCGGTGTCCTGGTAGGCCAGGTCCATGGGGATGACGAGGCTGCCCGCCGGGAACGTCCGCGGCGTCGCGTGCGCCGGCGCGGCCACCGCCAGCGCGGCGGCGAGCACGGTGGTGACGGCGAGGGTGGAGGTCCGCATCCTCCCAGTGTGCGCAGAAGCCGGCGGGCCGCGCCAGGGAGGGAAGACTCCCACCCGGAGCGACCTCGGCGCTGCGCACGATCCGTACACGGCCGGTCGCGCGGGGCGCGCTGGCCGCTGTCCGGACACCGGCCGGCGGGCCGCGATGGGACCGGTCAGACCCGCGGGCCGGCGGCCCGGACCTCGTCGGAGGCCTGGCCCTCGTACTTCTTGAAGTTGTCCCGGAACAGCGTCGCGACCTTGCGCGCCTGCGCGTCGTAGGCGGCCTTGTCGGCCCAGGTGTTGCGCGGCACCAGGAGCTCCGCGGGCACGCCCGGGCACGAGGTGGGCACGGCCACGCCGAACACCGGATCCTCGATGGTCGCGACCTGGTCGAGCGCACCGGCGTGGATCGCGTCGACGATGGCGCGGGTGAACGCGAGCTTCATGCGGCTGCCGACGCCGTGGCCGCCGCCGCTCCAGCCGGTGTTGACCAGCCAGGTCTGGGCGCCGTGGGTGCGCAGCTTGTCGGCGAGCAGCTCGGCGTACTTGGTGGGGTGCCAGACCAGGAACGGCCCGCCGAAGCAGGCAGAGAACGTGGCCTCGGGGTCCTTCACCCCGACCTCGGTGCCGGCGACCTTGGCGGTGTAGCCGCTGATGAAGTGGTACATGGCCTGGGCCGGGGTCAGCTTGGCCACCGGCGGCAGCACGCCGAACGCGTCGCAGGTCAGGAAGATGACGTTCCGGGGGTGGCCGGCGACCGCGGGCAGCTTGGCGTTGGGGATGACGTCGAGCGGGTAGCTGCCGCGGGTGTTCTGGGTGATCGAGACGTCGCCGTAGTCGACGACGCGGGTGATGGGGTCGTAGACCACGTTCTCGAGCACGGCGCCGTAGCCGAGCGCGTTCCAGATGTCGGGCTCCTGCTCCTTCGACAGGTCGATGACCTTGGCGTAGCAGCCGCCCTCGATGTTGAAGATGCCGTCGTCGCTCCAGCAGTGCTCGTCGTCGCCGATGAGCAGGCGCTTGGGGTCGGCCGACAGCGTGGTCTTGCCGGTGCCCGACAGGCCGAACAGCACCGAGGTGTCGCTGCCGTCGCGGGCCTGGGTGGCCGAGCAGTGCATCGACAGCACGCCGCGCTTGGGCATGAGGTAGTTCATGATCGTGAACACGCCCTTCTTCATCTCGCCCGCGTACTCGGTGCCCAGGATCACGAACTCGCGCTTGCCGAACGACAGATCGATGGAGGTGGCCGAGGTCATGCCGGCCGTGTGCTTGTTGGCCGGGAAGGCGCCGGCGTTGAAGATGACGTAGTCGGGGGTGCCGAAGCTCTCGAGCTCGTCCGCGGTCGGTCGGATGAGCATGTTGTGCATGAACAGGGCGTGGTAGGCGCGGGCGCAGATCACCCGGATCTTGAGGCGGTAGCTCGGGTCCCAGCCGCCGAAGCCGTCGACCACGTACAGCCGCTCGCGGGTGTTGAGGTAGTCGATCGCGCGCTCGCGGTTGATCGTGAAGCTCTGCGGATCGAGCTTGATGTTGACGTTGCCCCACCACACGTCGTCGCGGACCTCGGGCTCGTCGACGACGCGCTTGTCGGTGGGGCTGCGGCCGGTCTTCTTGCCCGAGTACGCGATCATCGCTCCGGTCGACGAGATCGCCGAGCCCTTCTCGTGCCGCAGCGCGGCTTCGTAGAGGAACGCCGGGGTGGCGTTGCGGAGGAGGTCGTGGACGTGGATGCCGTGGACTTCGAGCGAGAATTTCGACATGACCGTGCCGGGACTTATACAACACCGCCGCGCCGCCGGCAGCCGGAACCCGGGGCCGCCAGGGCCCTGGGCGCCGCGCGCCCGGCCCGGGGTCGGGGCCAGGCGCGACGGCCGGACCGGGCGGGGGCGGGGCGGACCGCGCAGCTCGCCGCGGGCAGCCCGGGCAGCCCGGGCTGCCCGGGGCGAGCGGGCGCGGACCGGAGCGGGTCCAGCGGGCGCGGAGGCCGAGGTCCGGCGCGTCCGCTAGCCGACCGAGGCCTCGCTGCCCCGGTCGAGCAGGGTGTCCTCGACGAACTCCAGCACCTCGCGGACCATGGTCTCGAAGTCCCGGTAGAAGACCTGGTCGACCTGGTTGTCGCGGGCGTCGAACAGCACCACCGGTAGCTCGTCGTGGACGTCGCCCTTGCTGGCGTCGAGGCAGAACCACTCGCGGGCGTGGGCGCCGAGCCCGACCACCAGCAGCGCCGGGGACAGCCGGTTCTCGGCGCGGGCCGCCAGCGTGCGCTCGACCACGCCCTTGCCGTCGCGGCCACCGCGGACGCCGAGGAAGTCGTGGACCACCGCCAGCTCCGGCGGTAGCGCGAGGCCGCCGCAGCGGCGGAGGAAGGCCCGGTAGGACGGCGGGAACGGACAACCGAGCTGCTCCTCGGCGGCGGCCACCGCCTCCTCGGGCGCGGGGCCGACGACGTCGCATCGCTGGTCGACCTCGCGAAGGCGGGCACGCACGCGCTCGATCAGGTCGAAGGTCTGGGACTGCACGCGCCGATTATGCACGGGGACGCGCGCGGCGGCACCAGGGGCGGCGTCGGTCATCACCGGTCAGGCGCGGTCAGCGGGAGTGCCGGCGCGCGCGCGCCACGCGCACCAGATCGCTTGACAGAAGCGGTGGGTGCCGTGCACGACCGCCACGCTGCGCAGCGAGGGGAAGAGCTCGAACGCGTGCTGGGCCCCGGGCAGCTCGACGTAGGCGCAGGCGACGCCGGCGGCGCGCAGGCGCGCGGCGAAGGCGCGGGCCGCGGTCACCGGCGCCAGGCTGTCGCGATCGCCGTGGAACAGCAGGAACGGCGGCGCCGTCGCCGTCACCCGCGCGACCGGCGACGCCTGGGCGTAGGCCTCGCGCGCCCGCGCCACCGGGGTCTTCATGACGACGCGCGCCAGGAGGAGATCGTGGAAGGCGCGGTGGCGGAAGTGGCGGTCGTCGTCGACGAAGTCGTAGACGCCGTAGTAGGCGACGCAGCCCGCGACCGCGGTGTCGACGTCGGCGAAGCCGGGCTGGTAGGCCGGGTCGTTGGCGGTGAGCGCGGCCAGCGCGGCGAGGTGGGCGCCGGCCGAGCCGCCGCCGATGACCACGAAGCGGGGGTCGCCGCCGTGGTCGGCGATGTGGGCGCGGACCCAGGCCAGCGCCCGCTTCACGTCGAGCAGGTGATCGGGGAAGGTGGCGCGCGGCGACAGCCGGTAGTTGATCGACACGCACAGCCAGCCGGCGGCGGCGAGCTCGTGGACGGTGAGGCGTCCCTGCTGGCGCTTGTTGCCGATCACCCAGCCGCCGCCGTGGACGTAGACGAAGACCGGGCGGCCGCCGGCGGCGGCGAGGTCGTCGCGGCGGAACAGGTCGAGGTGGAGCGGCCGGCCGTCGACGCGCGCGTACTCGAGGTCGCGCACGCGCGTCACCTCGCGCGGACGCACCGGCAGGATCGTGGCCAGCGCCCGCCAGCTCGTCGTGGGATCGTAGGCCGCGCGCACCTCGGGCTCGATGCGATCGTGGTAGTCGCGGCCCAGGGCCTCGACGAGGCCCTGCTCGACGGCCGGGGTGGTGCCGGCGGCGAGGGCCAGGTGGTGGCGCAGGCCGAGGAGCGCGAGGGCGAGCGCGCCGGCGCCCACCCAGCCCGGCCACGCCTCGACGCCGCCGCCCACGGCCAGGGCGGCGCCGGCGCCGGTCCACAGCACGATCGCGTGCAGCGGCAGCTCGCCGACCAGCCACCCCACCGGCCACACCGCGAGCGCGAGCACGCCCGGGCGCTGCGGCGGCCACAGCGACACCGCCACCGCGGCGGCGCACGACACGCCGAGGGCGAAGAGGAGCCAGGGCAGGGGCGGCATCGACGGCGCGGCGCGGCGCGCCGCGGTCGATGATGGCACAATGCGCGCCATGGCCAAGACCACCTGCCCCGTGACCCGCGCTCAGTTCGTCGAGAAGGCCGAGCCGCTCAAGATCGTCATCAACGGCACCGAGCTCATCGCCGACGTGAAGGAGTTCTCCACCGGCTCGTTCGGCTGGTACCTGAACGGCAAGGTGCTGGTCCCCATCGACGGCAAGAACGTGTCGGTGCAGGTGGGGATGAACATGACCATCGTCGGCAGCAAGGAGGCCGACCGCGGCTAGCCGCGAGCGAGGCGGCTCGGGCTCAGCGCGGCCGGGGCAGCGACGACGGGAAGCCCGCCGAGTCGGCGGCGGCCAGCTCCATGTCGGCGTCGCCGATCTGGAAGGCGCGCTGCAGCATCACGACGAACGGGATGATGTGCCAGCGGGCGAGGGCGTCGACCGGCTCGGCGCACAGGGCGTAGACCACCATCCAGTAGCGGTCGACGGGATCGGGCAGCGACTGCGCCATCTGGTGCAGCTCGGCCTCGATGCCGCCGCTCCCGCGCGGGCGCCGGAACGACTGGAAGAGCAGGCCCTCGATCTCGTGATCGCGGAGCGCCATGTCGGGGATGGCGACCATCAGATCGCGCAGCTCGAAGCGGTGCTCGTCGGTGAGCTTGCCCAGGGTCTGGGCGCGGAGAGTGAACATCTCGACCGCGACCGGCACCAGGCTGCGCAGGCGGAGCAGGCGGTCGTCGAGGTAGCGCAGGGCGCGGCCCTCGCGGGCGGCGGCGAAGATGTCCTGGGCCTCGTAGGGGGCCAGGCGCAGGGCCAGGCGCAGGTTCTCGAGGTAGGCGAGCTCGGCCTGGGCCACGTTCTCGTCGGCGACCACGATCTCGCAGGCCATGGCCATCGCGGTGACGCGGTGCAGGCGCGCCGGCAGGCCCTTGGCGATGGCGGCGACGCGGGCCAGCGCGCCGCCGGCGAACTTGACGGCGTCGGTGGCCAGCTCGAGCAGGAGCGCCGCGTTCTTCGCCGACAGGCCGGCGAACATCTCGTGCTCGTCGAGCCGCTTGCGCAGGAGCGCCTTCTCGCGATCGTCGATCGAGCCGTCGGCGTCCATCGCGCCGATCATGGCCTCGACCAGGAAGCGGCGAGGATCGTTGGGGCGCAGCGCCCCGGCGATGACGTCGCGAGCCCGTGTCTCCATCGGCCCGACACTAACATTGCTAGGGAGCCAGCGCGTCGACTGCACTCACGCATAGAGCCGCGACGGCGGCCGCCGTGACCGCGATCCAGGCGGCACGAGCCGGCAACCTGTGGCGATCCCGTGGTCGGTCCGCGTCGCCGGGGGCGGGGCGGGGGTGGCCGCGGGCGGCGCCGAGGCCGGTGGCCAGGGCCAGGGCGACCCCGAGCACCCACCCGAACGGCAGCTCGGGGCGGTCCGCGGCCAGGGCGCGGCGCTGGGCGGCCACCGCGGGCGGGGCCGGCGGGCGGCCGCGGGCGGCCTCGGCCTCGGCCCAGCGCGCGAGGTCGCGCTCGATCGCGCGCTCGCGGGCCGGCTTCATGATGGCCTGGTAGGTCGGGCTCGGGCGCAGCGCCAGCTCGGTCGCGGCCAGGGCGGCGTGGCCGCCGCCGGCGACCGCCAGCGCGACGGCGAGCGCGGCGACCTGGCCTGCCGTCGACCGCGCCGGCAGCCAGGCCCGCACCGTCGTCGCCAGCCGGCGCGCGCCGACGAAGGCCAGCGCCACCAGCGCCACGCCCACCGGCGCCGCCAGCCACAGCCGGGCGCCGCCGAGCGCGCGGTGGAGGAGCGCGCCGTCGCCGACCCCGTGGTAGGTGCCGGCGGCGAGGTAGAAGCCGGCGTGGAGCGCGAGGCCGAGCGCGGCGCCGCCCAGCGCGACCGCGAGCGGCCCGCGGGCGCGCCGGGCCGCGATCGCGGCGGCGGCGGCCAGCGCCAGCTCGATCGCGATGCCGGCGAGCTGCACGGTGAGCGCCGCCGGCCACGTCCACGGCCCGTCCCGGTCGTAGCTGATCCAGCCGCCGGCGGTCAGGTAGAGGTGGACCTCGCGGACGCGCGCGCCGGTGGCGGTCGCGGCGCCGCCGTGACCGACGAGCTCGTGGGCCAGCAGGCCGACCCGGCTGGTGACCAGCGCCACGCCCAGGGCGAACAGGGCCAGGCGGGCGGTGGCCCGGACCAGCGGTCGGCGGCCGTCGCCGTGGGGCGCCATCGCCGCCAGGATGGCATATGATCCCGGCGTGCCTCGCACCGTGACGTTCGCGGCGCTGGCGGCGCTGGCCCTCCTGGTGATGGCGGCGCCGGCCTGGGCCCAGAAGACCCGGCCGGTCAAGATCGGCTCGGTCCCCGAGGGCGCCACCGTCCACGTCGGCGACACCGAGGGCGAGCCGCTGGGGGGGACGCCGCTCGAGGCCGAGCTGCCGCCAGGCGAGCACACGCTCATCTTCGAGCTCGACGGCCACGTGCCGGTGTTCGAGACCCTCATCGTCGACGCCATCAAGGATCGGAAGAAGGCGCGGGTGCCGGTGACCATGAAGGTGGCGCTGGTGCCGGCGATCTCGACGCTGGTCGTCCGCGGCGACGTGCCGGCCGAGGCCCGGGTGAAGGTCGACGGCAAGGATCGAGGCGGGCTGCCGCTGCGGCTGCAGGTCGAGCCGGGCGCGCACCAGGTCGAGGTGCTGGTGCCGGGGCGCCAGCCCTACGAGGAGTGGGTCGAGCTCGAGGGCGGCCAGGAGCACGAGGTCACGGTGTCGCTGGCGGCGCTGGTGCCGGACGAGGCGCCGACGCCGAAGCGTCCGATCGGGCCGCGGCCGCCGGCGGCGGTGGCGCGCCTCGGGGTCGACGTGAGCTGGCGCCGCTTCCGCTACGACGACCCCGGCGACGACACCTTCACGCCGCCGTTCGACGCCAACGCGCGGGTGATGGGCCGCTTCGAGGCCGAGCTGGCGCCGTGGCGGCTGGCGCCGGCGGCGTGGCGGCTGTGGCCGCTGTCGCTGGTGGTCGGCGTCGGCTTCTCGCCCGAGGACACCGCGGTGCGCGGCGCCGAGCGCGCCAACTTCAACCACCGCCAGTTCGACGCCGGGCTGCGCTACCGCCTGGGCCTGGGCGACACCTTCGCCGTCGGCTTCGACGTCGGCTGGACCCGGATGCTCTACGACTTCGCCGGGAGCCTCGAGTACGCCTTGCCCGACGTCGACTACAACCTGGTGCGGCTGGGGGTGCGCGGCGAGGCCCGGCTGGGGCCGGTCCGGCCGTGGCTGGGGGTCGAGAACCGGCTGGTCGCCGGCAGCGGCGAGCTGGGCGCTCGGTTCCGCAGCGCCGACGCCGACGGGCTGGCGCTGCACGTCGGGGCGCTCGCCCGGTTTCTCGGCGAGCGCGCCGAGCTCGGCGCCGCCTACGAGCTGGTCCGCTTCGGCTGGGCGTTCGAGCCGGTCGACAGCATGCCGAGCTACGTGGCCAGCGGCGCCAGCGACACGTTCCACGCCCTCCGCGTGTGGGTGGGCGGCGCCTACTGATCTCCGGAACCGCGCGCCGCCGGCGGTGTCGAGGAGGTCATGCGTCCGGCGCTCCTCGCCACGGTCGCGGTGCTCGTCGTGCTCGGGGGACTCCGCGCGGCGCCGGCCACGGCCGACGTCGCCCACCCCGTGCACGGCGACGAGCTCCGCCTGGGGCCGGCCACGGTCGAGATCGAGCTGGCCGGGCGCGAGGCCCGCTACACCGTGCGCCGCGAGGTCCACAACCCGGGCGCCGTCGCCGACGAGGCGCGGCTCGAGCTCGGCCTGCCCGAGGGCGGGGTGGTGACCGGCCTCCGCTTCCAGCCGGTGCGCGGGGGACCGTGGCTGCGCGGCCACCTCCTCGGCGTGGGCGAGGCCCGGGCGCGGTGGGACGAGTTCGCCGACGCGCCATTCGCCGGCGCGCGCGGGCCGGCGCTGCTCGAGCTGGTGGTGGGCGTGCCGATGCTGCGGCTCCTGCACGTGCCGGCGCGCGGGCGGGTCGCCTTCGAGTACACCGCGGTGGCGCCGGTGTGCCGGGTCGGCGCGCGCTGGTTCGCGCCGGCGCCGCGGTTCGTCGACGAGCCCGGCGCGGTCGCGGCGCTCGTCGTGCGGGGCCCGCGCGGCGGCGGCCAGGTGGTGAGCGCGGCCCACGCCGAGACCCTGGTCGGGCGCCAGGTCGAGGAGGCGTGCGCGCTGACCGCGCCCGCCGCGGCGTGGGGGAGCCCGCAACTGGTGACGGTCGCGGCGCCCGCGGTGCGCGGCGCGGCCGGCGCGCTGGTGATGCTCCCGGTCGGGACCCGGCGGCTGGTCGAGCTGACCATCGACACCGCGGTCGAGCTGGCGCCGGCGCCGCGGGACGCCCGCGTCGTGTTCGTCGTCGACGCCTCGCGCTCGATGGGCGCCGACGGCGTGGCGGCGCAGCTCGCGATGGTCCGCGCCTACCTGGCGCGCGCGCCGGGAGCGCGCGTCGAGCTCGTGGTCTACCGCCGCCACGCCCACCGCCTGTTCGGGCGCTGGGTCGACGCCGCCGACGTCGAGCGGGCGCTGGCCGGCGCCGGCGCCGGCGCCTTCGCCCCGGGCAACGGCTCGAACCTCGACGCCGGGCTGGCGGTGGCGGCGGCGCTGGTGGCGGCGGTCCCCGGGCCGCGCCGCGTCGTCGCCTTCACCGACGATCGTCTGCGCGCCGACCTCGACGAGGTGGCGGCGAGCCAGGCCCTGGCCGGCTTGCCCGCCGACGCCGTGATCCACGCGGTGGTCACCGGCGGCGGGCGAGCCGCGGCGTCGTCGCTGCGGCGCGACTTCGATCACTGGCTGGCGAGCGTGGTGGCGGCGTGGGGCGGCATCGCCGCCCACGGCGAGCGGGCCGCCCTCGACGGCGGTCGCGAGCCCGCGGCGCGCCGCGCCGAGGTCTTCGAGGACCTGGTGCGTCCGCGCCGGCTCGAGGCGGTCACCGTGGCCTCGGCCGACGGCCGCCTCGAGGAGCTCGGCGACGTGGCCGAGGGCGAGAGCGTCCGCCGCGTCGCGCTCCACGACGACGACGGCGTCACCGTCGAGGGCTGGGTGTGGGGGCGGCGGTGGGAGCCGGCGCGGGTGAGCGACGAGCGGGCGGAGCGGCGGCTGGCGCGCCTGGCGTTCGCCGAGCCCGAGCGCGTGGCCGAGCTGTCCGAGGACGTCCGGCGGCGCCTGGCGCGCCTCGCCGCCGTCGTCAGCGACGTGACCAGCCTGTGGGCCGCCGATCCGCGGTGGAGGCCGGGGGGCCTGCCGCCCGAGGTCGAGCTGTCCGGGCGCAGCGGCCCGGGCGGCGTGTCGTCGTCGCACATCGGGATGGGACGGTTCGGGACCCGCGGGACGCGGGGCGCCGTCGCCGGCGGGCCGCCGCCGCCGACGTTCGAGCCGCTCCTGGCGGGCCCGGTGGCGGCGTGCGCGTCTCGGCACGGGGCGCGGCGGTGGCGGGTCGATCTCGTGATCGAGACCACCGGGCGCGAGATCGTGGACGTCGAGGTCGCGTCGCTCGGCGCCGATGGCGGCGCCGGCGGCAGCGGCGCCGGCGATCCGGCGCTGGCCGCCTGCGTCGTCGAGGCGGCGTGGGCGCTGGACCTCGACGAGTCGTTCGCGCCGTGGACCCGGCGCTTCGACGTCAGCGTGGCCGGCGCGCGGCCGTGACCGGCGCGGCGGCGAGCGGCGCGGGCGCGACCAGCGTCGCGCCGTCGCGCTCGAGGGCGGCCGGATCGAGCCCGTCCTCGCCCACGAGCCACACGACGTCGGGATCCGGATCGTGACCGTCGAGGGTGCTCCAGCCCTCCGCGTCGCGCGCGTCCATCCACCGATCGCGGACCGCGGCGCCGCCGGGTACGCGCACGCGGAGCGTCGGGCGCCGCGGGCCGCCGACGACGCGCAGCACGCGGCACGGCGTGGTCGTGAAGTCGACCTCGAGGACGTCGCCGTGGCAGCTCTCGGGTCCGGGCGGGATCTGGTTCACCCGCACCGGCTGGCCCGGATAGCCGACGGCGCAGGCGCGCTCGCCGCCCGGGTAGACGACCTCGAAGATCATCGCCACGTCACGAGCCTGGCACGAGGCGGGCGACGACGCATCAGGTCCCGCGCCCGCGCAGGGCCCGGCGGGCGGCGCGGACGGCGCGGGCGGCGCGGGCGGCGCGGGCGGCGCGGGCGGCGCGGGCGGCGCG
>CAADGB010000102.1 GCA_900696455.1 uncultured delta proteobacterium | reverse complement strand
GCCGTCGTGGCGGCCGCGGCGCGCTGGCTGGTCCAGGGCTCGGGCAACGTGTACACCGCCACCGAGCGGCGCTTCTACGTCCCCGATCCCGACCTGGGCTGGCGGGTCGCCGCCGACGCGCCGGTGTGGCTCGGCCTCGAGCTGCTCGCGGTGCTGGCCGCCGCCGCCGCCGGGCTGGTGGGTGCGGCGTGGCTCGTCGGCCGTCGCGAGCGCCGGCGCGGTCGGACCTCGCGGCTGCGCATCCCGCTGGGGATGGTGGCGGCGGCGACCCTGGTCGTGCCGGCGTGGGCCTTCGCCAGCGGCCTGGGTCCGGCGCGCGGCGTCCTCGCCCTGCCCGAGGGCGCGACCGCGGCCGCGCCCACCGCCGGGCGCGAGGGCCGGCTCGAGCTGCCGGCCGGCACCTACGAGGTCGTCGCCCACGCCGGCACCGCGGTGACCGCGACGCTCGAGGCCGGCAAGGAGCGCTTCGAGGCCCGCTTCGAGCGCGGCATCACCGGGACCTGGACCGCCGATCCGCGCGACCTGACCCGGCCCACCACCGCCGAGATCTCGGTCGACGCGAGCGTCGTCGACACCGGCATCAAGCTGCGCAGCCAGCACGCGCGCGACGAGTACCTGCGCGCCGGCACGTTCCCCCGCATCACCCTGCGCCTCGGCGAGCTGATCGCCGCCCGCCAGGACGGTCCGGCCCAGGTCGCGTTCCGCAGCGGCGGCACCGTCGACTTCCTCGGCGAGGCGGTGGCGGTCGAGATCACCGGCCACCTGCGGGCCGCCGACGCCGCGGCCCGCGCGCGGCTCGGCCTGCCCGCCGACGCCGCGGTCATCCTGGTGCAGGCCGAGCTCGCCCTCACCGTGAGCGGCACCGCGCTCCGCGCCGACCGCGACTCCTTCGACTCCGATCGCCTGCCCATCCACGTCGCGCTCGTCCTGGTCCACCGGGCGCCGACCTGAACCCCACGGGACCGTGCTCGGGAGATGCCATGAAGAAGATCACCACGTCGCTCTGCCTCGTCCTCGCCGCGCTCGCCCTGGTGGCGGCCGGCTGCAAGAAGAAGGAGGAGACCGGCGGCTCGGGCTCGGGCTCGGCGGCGGCCAGCGGCTCGGCGGCGGCCAGCGGCTCGGCGGCGGCCAGCGGCTCGGCGGCGGCCAGCGGCTCGGCGGCGGCCAGCGGCTCGGCGGCGCCCGTCGACCCGCAGCCAGCGGTCGACTACCTCAAGCTGGTCGCCGATCACACCGACGAGGCCAAGGGCAAGGTCGAGGTCGTCTTCTCGAAGTGGTCGGTGGTGAAGGCGAGCTTCGATCCCGCCAACCTCGAGGGCGGCACCGCCGAGCTCGAGATCGATCCGTCGGCGCTGTCGTCGGGCGTGACCAAGCGCGACGACCACCTGCGCTCGCCCGACTACCTCGACGTCGCCAGGTTCCCCAAGGCCACGGTCAAGATCGCCAACGTCAAGAAGGCCGGCGAGCGCGCCTACACCGCCGACGCCACGGTCAACATCCACGGCGTCGAGAAGACCTGGGCGCTGTCGTTCGAGGTCACGGCGTCGACCGCCGACTCGGTGCAGGTGAAGTTCACCCAGCCGTTCTCGCGCGTCGACTTCGGCGTGGGCAAGCCCGAGGAGGACTCGGCCAAGCCCGAGGTCGAGCTGCACGGGCTGCTCACCATCAAGCAGACCTGATCGGGGCGGCGCGGGTCGGTGATTGGGCTTGGCGCCGCCCGGGCGATCTGGAACACTCGACGGTGTCCGTGAACGAGACCGACCTCGCGCCGGGGCTGCTGATCGCGATGCCGCAGCTCCTCGATCCCAACTTCACCCGCGCGGTGGTGTTGATGATCGAGCACAACGAGCACGGCTCGTTCGGGCTGGTGATCAACCAGCCCAGCCCGATCAAGGCGTCGGAGCTGTTGTCGAGCCTGGAGATGCCATGGCGAGGCAGCACCGAGGACGTGGTGTGGTCGGGAGGGCCGGTCAGCCCGACCACCGGCTGGGTGCTGCACGAGCCGGTGCCCGGGCTCAGCCCGCCCGGAACCACGACCATCGCGCCCGGGGTCTCGCTGTCGACCTCGCCCGAGCGGTTGCGGGCGCTGGCCAGCCAGCCGCCCGAGCGCATCCGCCTGCTGCTCGGCTACTCGGGCTGGGGCGCGGGGCAGCTCGCCAGCGAGATGGCGCGCGGCTCGTGGCTGCACACCGCCGCCGATCCGGCGCTCATCTTCGATCTCGATCCCGAGGACATCTGGACCGAGGCGGTGCGGTCGCTCGGCATCGAGAGCCCGGAGGCGGTGGTGCAGGGGCGCGGCATCCACTGATCGTGCGGGCGCGCCCGGCGGCTCACCAGTCGCCGGGCTCGAGCGTGATGTCGACCTCGCGGCGGTCGGGGTCGTCGTCGGCGATGGGCAGCTCGCGGTTGCCGGTGTGGTGGCCGAACAGCACCAGGTCGCCGGCGTGGGCGGTGACGGTGAAGCGGCCGCTGGCGTCGCTGGTGGTGGCGACGCCGTCGCCCGAGCCCAGCACCAGGATGTGGGCGTCGGGCACCGGCCGCCCGGCCGGGTCGCGCACCACGCCGGTGACGGTCTTGAGCCGTGGCGGCGACAGGTCGAGGTCGAGCGCGGTCACGCCGCCGGCGCTGACCGTGACCTCGAACGGGCGCTTGCGCACCCGGCTCGCCGCCTCGCCGCGCAGCTCGCACGCCGGCACGCCGTCGAGGCGGTAGGCGCCGCCGCGCACCGTGACCAGGTGGCTGGTGCGCGGCGCGACGGTGGCGTCGGCGGTGCTGCAGGTGCCCAGGTCGACGCGGACCGTGCCGTCGTCGATGCCGGTGACGCGGCCGACCAGGCTGCCGGTCCCCGACAGCCGCAGGGTGCTGCCGTGGCCGGGCGCGGTCACCACCGCCGAGGCCACGCCCTGACCATCGACGTAGGCGGTGACCTGGTAGGTGCCGGGCGGCAACGCGAAGACCTCCCACCGGCCCTCGTCATCGGCGCGCTCCTGCTGGTTCATCGTGCCCTCGCTCATGCCCATGATGTCGATGAAGGCGCGGCCCGCGGGCGCCCCGCCGGCGGTGAGGATCGTGCCGCCGAGATCGCTGCGGGTGTCGGGCACGACGAAGACCACGCCGTCGAAGCGAGCGCCGTCCTTGCAGGCGAAGGTGCGGGCCGGCGAGTGGGTCGACTTCCACGGCCACGCCCGCAGCGTGATCTCGCCCTCCTCGGTGGTCGACCACTCGAAGCTCCCGTCGTCGTCGAACGAGCCCGCGGGGTAGAAGCCCTGATCGCCGTACTGGGACCACGCCCGCTCGATCGAGCCGTCGCCGGCGGGGCCGCCGCCGGCGCGGACCACCTGGCCGCGGATCAAACAGCCCGCGATCATCGTGAGGTCGGCGCCGACCACGTCGCCGGCGGTGACGGTCACGGTCGGCGGCGACTCGGTCGCGCCGTGCCGGTCGTGGAAGGCCTCGAGCACGTAGGTGGCCTCCCCGACCTCGAGCCGGAACGTGCCGTCGAGATCGGTCTCGGCGACGTCGGTGCCGAGCACCGGCCGCAGGTCGCGGCCGTCGAGCGTGGCCGCCCGCACCAGCGCGCCGGCGATGGGCTGGCCGGCGCGGTCGAAGACCCGGCCCGCGATCACCCCGGCGCGCACGACCTCGAGGTCGGTGCCGCTGAGATCGCTGAACACCGCGAGCCGCGGCGCCAGCTCGAGGCGCGAGGCCGCGACCTGATCGGCGCGCGGGCGGCCGGGGAGGCGCTCGCGCGGCGCCGCCCCCACCGAGACGATGCCGGGCGCGCGCACGAACGGGCGGTAGTGGGCGGGGGGGACGTCGATGCTGTAGCGGCCGGCCAGATCGCTCTGGGTGGTGGCCTCGCTCTGGCCGTCGGCGAACACGACCTCGACGTCGGGCACCGGCCGGCCGCTGCCGGCATCGACGACGGTGCCGGTGACGCGCACCAGCCCGTCGGCGGGCGGCGCCAGGGCGATCGGCCCCAGCCGCCGGCTCCGCTGCCAGCGCCCGCCGTCGAAGCGGAGGGGCGCGCGGGGCCCGGCGCCCTGGGCCTGGGCGACCCGGGGGCCGCCGGGGCCCGTCCGCTCCCGGCGCGCCTCGGTGGGCCACAGCACCAGGATCACGGCGACGGCGACGGCGACGGCCGCGCCCAGCGCGGCGACGGTCTTGCGGGTGAGGGGCGGGGCGGCCATCGGCCTGGCTATGGGACGCACGAGCGTCGCGTCGGTTCCATCTTTCGAACCGCCGACCCGGCCCGGGCATTCCGTCGCCCCGGAAGCTGGCCCGGAAGCTGGCCCGGCCGTCGGCGCGCCCCCTCGGGGAGAGGGGGTGGGTCAGGGACGTGTCAGCGGCGGCCTAGGCCGGCTCGACCTCGACCACGATCGCGGTGATGTTGTCGCGTCCTCCGCGCTGGTTGGCCAGGTCGATCGAGGCGGCGGCGCCGGCGTCGATGGGATCGTCGGCGCACAGCTCGACGACCTCGTCGTCGCTCTTGAGGTAGCCGTGCAGGCCGTCGGTGCAGAGCAGGAAGCGGTCCCCGGGCGCGACGTCGACGTCGGCGGTGTCGACCTGGACGTAGTCCTTGTGGCCGACGGCGCGGGTGATGACGTTCTTGGCGTTCGAGCGCTCGGCCTCTTCCTTGGTGATGAGGCCGTGCTTGAGCTTGTAGTTGATGAGGGTGTGGTCCTCGGTGATCTGCAGGACCGAGCGCCGCCGCAGGCGGTACAGGCGGCTGTCGCCGACGTGGGCGGCGAAGGCGAAGCCGCCGCCGATCAGCATGGCCGAGCACGTGGTCGACATGCCGCGCTTCTCCGGCGACAGCTCGGCCATCCCGTAGACCATGTAGCAGGCCGACTTGACCCCGTTCTCGAGCAGACCGCGGACGTCCCAGGTGGCCTCCGTGTCGCCCTGGGCGCAGCGGCCGAGCAGGTGCTCGAGCTCGCGGGCTGCGCCTCGCACCCACATGTGCAACTGCTCGATGCACTCGCGGCTGGCGATCTCGCCCTTGTTGTGGCCGCCCACCCCGTCGGCGACCACGTAGAACCCCATGGCGTCGTCGCGGAAGAACGCGTCCTCGTTGATCGCGCGCTTGCGCCCGACGTCGCTCATCGCCACCGACCGTAGCCGGACCGGCACCCGCTGATGCATCCCGGCCATGATAGCAGCGGCCACAAGCGCATGGCAGGGGCGCTCCGGGCAATGTAGGTTGGAGGGGTGAGCACCCTGGCCGCAGCCCTCGCCGGTCGGCGCGAGTCGATCGTCGCGAGCTGGTCGCACCGCTTCGACCGGTCCCCGCTGCGGGGACCGGCGGCGTCGCGGGCCAGCGAGCACGCCGCCATGGCCAGCGGCATGATCGAGTCGCTGGCGGTGGCGGTGGCGGCCGGCCCCGAGCAGCTCCGGCCGGGGGCGTCCGCCCTGCGCGACCTCGAGAAGGCGACGGCCTTCGCCGGCGCCTCGCTGGCCGCCAGCCGGGCCACCGGGTTCGAGGTCGCCGCGATGCTCCTGGCCCTGCGCGACGCGGTGCTCGAGCACGCCGACATCGAGCTGGCGGACCCGATCGAGGGCCTGTTCGAGTGGCTGGTGGTCGTCGCGCTCGACGCCTTCGCCGCCGCCGGTCGCCGGTCGGTGGCCGAGCGCGCCGCCGAGGAGCTCGAGCAGGGCACGCCGGTGGTGCTCCTCACCCCCGAGATCCCGGCGGTGCTCCTGGTCGGGGCGCCGGCGGAGGACGCCCTCGACAGCATCCTGGCCCGGGCGATGCTCCTCGTGGTGCGGGTGGGGGCGGCCTCGCTCCTGGTCGACGTCTCCGGGCTCGCCGACCCGGGCGCGGCGCCGGTGCGCACCGCGGTCGAGCGGCTGCTCGCCCACCGCCGCATGTCCACGGTCGAGCTGATCGTGGTCGGCGCCCCCGCCGAGCTGGCCGCGCGCTGGCGCGATCTGGCCCTGACCCGGGGCGTCGGCCTCCACGCCTGCGAGCGGTTCGACGCCGCGCTCGCCCGCGCCCTCGAGCGCGCCGGGCTCAATGTGATCCGCCGTCCCTCGTGAGCCGGTGACGCCCGGGGTACACTCGGGGGCGCAGGTGGGCGCGACCTCCATCCCGTTCGGGCGGTACACGTTGATCGAGCGCCTTGCGGTCGGTGGCATGGCCGAGCTGTTCCTGGCCACCGCGCCCGGCGAGCACGGCTTCCAGCGCAAGGTCGTGATCAAGCGCCTCCTGCCCAACCTGGCCCGCGAGCCGGTGTACACGGCGATGTTCATCGACGAGGCCAAGCTGACGGCGCGGCTGTCCCACCCCAAGATCGCCCAGACCTACGAGCTGGGGCGCGTCGACGGCGAGCTCTTCATCGCGATGGAGCACGTCGACGGGCTCGACGTGCTGGCGATGCTGCGCGAGCTGGCCTGGCAGCGCCGCCGCATGGCGCCCGAGCTGGCGGTGTGGGTCGCCCACGAGGTCCTCGACGCCCTCGACTTCGCCCACGGCCTGACCGACGAGGAGGGCCGCTCGCTCGGCATCGTCCACCGCGACATCTCGCCGTCCAACGTGCTGCTGTCGCGGCGGGGCGACGTCAAGCTGGTCGACTTCGGCATCGCCCGCGCCACCGGCCCCGGTCGTCACCACCGCACCAAGTCGGGCACGCTCAAGGGCAAGTACGGCTACATGTCGCCCGAGCAGGTGATCGAGCAGCCGGTCGACGCCCGCTCCGACCTGTTCTCGGTCGGCGTGGTGCTGGCGGAGATGCTGTGCGGTCGCCGCCTGTTCGCCGCCGGCGCCGAGATCGACGTCCTGCTCATGGTGCGCGACGCCCGGCTGGCGCGCCTCGATCAGTACGGCGGCCACATCCCGGGCCCGCTCGACGCCATCCTGCGCAAGGCGCTGAGCAAGGACCCGGCGGCGCGCTTCGCCAGCGCGGCCGAGATGCGCGACGCCCTCGCCGAGTGGCTGTTCGAGGAGCGCAAGCGGGTGACGCCGCGGAACCTGGCCGAGCTGGTCGAGTCGCTGTACGACGCCGCGTGGCAGCGGCGGCGCGAGACCCTGGCCCAGAACGACGCCGAGCGGGCGGCGGTCGCGGCCTCGGCCGAGGCCGCGGTCAACGCCGGCATCGACGGCATCCCCGGCGGCGAGCTGCGGATCGGCGAGAGCCTGCCCGTCATCTCGATCGAGACGCCCGAGCCGTCGGCGGCGTACACCGTGCCGGCGGTGGCGTCGGCCGAGGCCGCCGCGGTCCGCGCCGAGGCGGCGGTGGCGGAGCTCGGGGCGCGCCTGGGGCTCGGCGGGGGCGAGCGGCTCGCCGGCGCCGGGCACGGTGGGCTCGACGTCGACGTCGACGTCGAGAGCCTGGGGCTGCCCGGTGATGACGAGCTCGAGCTGGGCGACATCGCCGGCAAGAGTGGGCCGCATCCGGCGGCGGCGGCGGCGACGACCGCGGCCGCCGGGCGCGAGGACGGCAGCGGCAAGGTCTCGGTGTCGACCCAGGCCACGGTGGCCGCCGCCGGCTTCCTCGACACCGACTTCGGCGAGCTGGCGCTCGACATCGAGCACGCGGTGCTGCAGCTCCACTCGCCGGTCCCGGCCGAGGTCGAGCTCGACGCCTCGATCCGCTACGCCTCGATCGAGGACGCGATCTCGTCGATCGCGCCCGAGGCGGCCGATCCGTCGGCGGTGGACTTCGACGAGTCGGAGGTCGAGGACCACCGCCGGTCGCGCCCGATCCGGTTGCCGACGCCGGCCGAGATCGCCCAGGCCGCGGTAAAGTCGGAGCCACCCGCGCTGCCCGAGCACCACGGCGAGCCGACCCTGGCGGGCGACTTCGCGGTGACCGCGCCGATCACGATCCTCTACCGCCTCACGACCGGGCGCGCCGACGGGCTGCTCACCGTCGCGGTGGGTGGGATCAAGAAGGAGATCTACTTCCGCGGCGGCATCGCCGAGTACGTCAGCTCGAACCTCGCCGGCGAGCTGCTGGGCAACTACCTGGTGAGCCGCGGCGCGCTGTCGCCGGGCGAGCTGGCGATGGCGCTGGCGATGATGCCGCACTACGGCGGCAAGCTCGGCGACACGCTGGTCGGCCTCGGGCTGCTGAAGCCGCTCGAGGTGTTCCGCCACCTGACCTACCAGGTCCGGCAGAAGCTGATCGACGTCTGCACGTGGACCAAGGGCGACTTCGCCTGGTACGACGGCGCGCGCAACGAGCGCACGGCGTTCCCGCTCGACCTCAACCCGTTCGAGGTGCTGGGGGCCGGCGCCATGGCGATGCACGACGCGGCGATCACGCACTGGATGATGGAGCGGGCGGCGTCGACGGTGGTGCGCACGCGGTCGCGTCCGGCGATCGACCTCGAGCGGTTCGAGATCGCGGGGCTGCCCACGCTGTACGGTCGCGTCGACGGCGATCGCACGGTCGGCCAGCTCATCACCGACTCGCTCGATCCCACCGCGCAGCGTCGCACCGCCCGGATGCTCATCTTGCTCGAGCAGTGCGAGCTGGTGAGGACGGCCTCGCTCGGCTTCTGACGCGGGCGCGGCGCGGCGGCGGCGGCGGGCGGCGGGGCGGCGGGGCGGCGGGGCGCCGGGGCGGCG
>CAADGB010000101.1 GCA_900696455.1 uncultured delta proteobacterium | reverse complement strand
GGCCGCGCCGTCGCGGGGGCGCGCGGTCGTCGCCGCCGCGGCCGGGCGCGCGCTCACGCCGCGCCTCCGGAGCGTGGCGCCGGCGCCGCCGGCGTGCCGACGTAGAGCGTGCACACGCCGAAGGTCAGCGGCACCACCTCCAGCACCTCGAGGCCGGCCGCGGTCATCATGGCCGCGAACGCGTCGGGCGGCGGGAAGGCGGCGATCGACGTCTGCAGGTAGCGGTACTCGCGCGCGCCCGACAGCCAGGCGCCGACCCGCGGCACGACGTGGCGGATGTGGAAGCGGGCCAGCGGGGCGATCACCCCGCGGCGCGGCTCGCCGAGCTCGAGCACGACGACGCGACCGCCCGGCCGGCACACCCGCGCCATCTCGGCCAGGCCGCGGGCGCGGTCGGGCACGTTGCGGATCCCGAAGGCGATGCACACGCCGTCGAAGCTGGCGTCGGCGTGGGCCAGGGCCTGGGCGTCGCCCTCCTCGAGCGTGACCCGGTCGGTCAGGTCGCGGGCGGCCAGCTTGTCGCGGCCGAGGGCGATCATCCGGGTCGACGGATCGACGCCGACCACCACCGCCTCGGGGTGAGCGCGGGCGACGTCGATCGCGACGTCGCCGGTGCCGGTGGCGACGTCGAGCACACGGCACGGCCCGCGCGCTGGCAGGGCGAGCGCGCGCACCAGGCGGCGCCGCCAGCGCCGGTCGACGCCGAACGACATGACGCGGTTGACGAGGTCGTAGCGGTGCGCGATGCCATCGAACATCGCCCCCGAGCCGGCGGCCGCGGGCGCGGCCGGCTCCTTGCGGACCAGGGCGCTCACGGCGCGCCTCCATCGGCGGGCGCGGGCGTGGGCGGTGAAGGCGGCGCCAGCGGCGCGGCTGGCGGCGCGGCGGCCGGCGCGGCCAGGCGGCGGGCGTGCAGGCGCATGTGGCCGCGCTGGATGCCCTCGCCGGCCAGGGCGCGCAGGGCGGCCAGGTTCGACGCCAGGCCGACCGCGGCCAGCACCACCGCGAGCTGGCGGGCGCCGGTGACGCCGCACAGCTCGAGGGCGGCGCGCACGCCCGGGGTGCGGGTGCCGCCGCCGACCGTGCCCACGGCCATCGGCAGCTCGATCGCGCCGCACACGCCGTCCGGCGTGCGCCGCCAGGTGGCGAGTGGGCGGTAGCGCCCGCTCATCCCGGCGTAGGCGTGGGCGCCGGCCTCGAGCGCGCGCCAGTCCTGACCGAGCGCCACCGCGGCGGCGTCGATCCCGTTCATGATGCCCTTGTTGTGGGTGGCGGCGCGGGCGACGTCGAGCTCGGCGAAGCGGCTGGCCCGCACCACGCCGTCGGCGAGGGCGTCGCCACCCAGCGCCTCGGCCGAGAGCGCGACCGTGGCGCGGGCGCGGCGGCGCAGCGCCAGGTTGGACAGGATGCGCAGCGCGATCTCGCCGCCGAGCAGCTCGGCGACCCGCGGCGCCACCGCCTCGGCGACGGTGTCGACCAGGTTGGCGCCCATGGCGTCGCCGACGTCGACGCCGAGCTCGACCACGACCGCGCCGCCGTCGGCGTCGAGGACGCGGCAGGCGACGTCGCGGCAGCCGCCGCCGCGCGCGACCATCCGCGGGATGGCCCGGTCGCCGCGCGCGCACAGCTCGGGGCCGGCGGCGGCGATCCGCGCCGGCGCGCCGGCGGCGTCGTCGACGCCGTCGACGTGGATCTGCGCGATCATGATCGACGGGTCGGCGTCGCCGGTGAACCCGCCCGACCGTCGCGCCAGACGGGCGGCGGCGCTGGCCGCCGCCACCACCGAGGGCTCCTCGACCGCCATCGGCACCAGGTGATCGACCTGGTTGACCCGCAGGTTGAGGGCGAGCGACAGCGGCAGGCCGGCGGTCGCGATCACGTTCTCGCTCATGCGGTCGGCGGTGGCGAGATCGAGGCCGCCGCCGGCGCGCAGCCAGGCGGCGCTGGCCGGGGACAGGGCGCCGTCGCCGAGGGCGGCCACGGTGGCCACGCGCTCGGCCAGCGGCCGCTGGTAGAAGCCGGCGATGCGGCTCGACGGACGGGGCGGGGACGGGCGCTCCATCTCACCGCTCCCGGGTCGCGGTGGCCTCGGCCACGGTGATCAGCGCGGCCTTGCCCGGGCCGTCGGGGACCCCCGCCAGCGACGCCACCGCCTTGCCGATCCGCTCGGCGGCGGCGCGGCGGGCGTCGGCCAGCGCGCCGCAGGCGTGGATGCGCTCGGCGATCGCGCGGTGGCGGCCGACCTGCTCGGCCGCGCCGTCGTCGGCCCGGGCGATGGCCTCGCCCACCAGCGCGGCCAGCGCGGGGTCGCGCTCGAGGCCGAGGAGCACCGGGTAGGTCAGCTTGCCCTCGCGCAGGTCGGTGTACAGCGCCTTGCCGGTGACCGCGGCGTCGCCCGCGAAGTCGAGACAGTCGTCGACGATCTGGAAGCCGACGCCGAGCTCGAGCCCGAACCGCTCGAGGCCGCGCGCGACCTCGGCCGAGGTGCCGCCGGCGCGGCCCCCGGCGCGCATCGCCCACCGGAACAGCGCCGCGGTCTTGCCCTCGGCGACGCGGAAGTAGTCGGCGACGTCGCCGTGGACCTGGCCGCGGCGCTCGAGCTGCAGCGACTCGGCCAGGATCATCTCCTCGATGATCGCCAGCATCTCGTCGAGCAGCTCGCCGTCGCCGGTGGCGCGGATGCGGCGCAGGGCGTCGACCAGGAGCCAGTCGCCGGCGAAGATCGACGCCGCGTTGCCGTAGATCGTGCGCGACGTGGGCTGGCCGCGGCGGGTGTCGGCGACGTCGACCACGTCGTCGTGGAGCAGGGTGGCGGTGTGCACGAGCTCGACCGCGACCGCGAGCTGGCGGGCCGCCGGGCCGAAGCCGTCGCCGACCTTGGCCGCCAGCGCCACGCACATGGGGCGCAGGTGCTTGCCGCCGAGATCGAGCAGGTGGAGGGCGGCGGCCTGCACGGCGCGCGCGCCGCGCGGCACCGCCGCCAGCTCGCGCTCGAACTCGCGCAGCTCGGCGCCGATCCAGCGGTCGAGCTCGGCGAGGCGGCCGGCGAGGTCGAACAGCCCCTGGCTCCCGACGACGGCGCTCAGCTGGCCGATCGGGTGGCCGACCGGGGTGGGGCGAACGGCGGTCGCGTGGACGGCGCTGGGCATCTCATCTCCTCGGCGGGTGGGGCGTGCCGAGTAGATGCACTCGGATGTTTCAAAGATTCATGAAACTTCTGGAAGATTCAAGCGTGGTCGCGGTTGAACTGCATACAGGCATGGAATCAATGAGACTTTTGCGGTTACCATCCGCCGGTGCGGTCACGCCACACTCGGGAGCCTCGCGTCGTCGCGCGGTGCGTGGTCGAGTTCGAGCGCCTCGACCGGCGGGTGCGGGCCGAGTCCGAAGATCTCTCGCGCCGGGGCATCTTCGTGCGCACCGACGAGCTGCTGCCGGTGGGCGCGGTCACCGAGATCGACATCGAGCTGCCGGACGGGGTCGGCTTCCACGTCTACGCCCGGGTCGCGCACATGCTCACGCCGTCGGCGGCGCGTGCGCTCGGGCGCCACGTCGGCATGGGCTTCGAGTTCCTCGACACCGACAGCGGCGGGCTCGAGGCGCTGTCGGCCTACCTCGACAACCTGATCGAGGAGCTGACGCCGCCGCCGACCACCGTGCCGTCGGCGATGACGGTGTTCGTGGCCGAGCCCTCGGCGCCGCTCCGCGATCGGATCGCGGTCGCGCTCGAGCACGCCGGCTTCTCGGTCGAGACCTTCGTCGACGGCCCGGAGGTCTACCGCGCCGCCGCCGCCCAGCCCCCGCACGTGCTCATCGCCGCCACCGCCATGGCCGGCATGGACGGCCTGACCCTGGTGCGCTCCCTCGGCGTGCACCCGCGGCTGTCGAGCGTGCCGGTGGTCCTGACCAGCGACGACGCCTCCGACCTCACCCGGCTCGAGGCCTTCCGCCTCGGCGTCCGCGACTACATCAGCCGGCCGTTCCACGAGGAGGAGCTGGTGATCCGGGTCCACCGGGTGGCGGTGAGCGTGCCCCGCGGCAGCGCCGAGTCGGCGATGTTGCGCGGCAACCTCGCCGAGATCTCCCTGGCCACGCTCCTGTCGCTGCTCGAGTTCGAGCGCAAGTCGGGCATCCTGCTGGTGCTGGGCGAGCACGAGGCCGCCCGCCTGTTCGTCGCCGCCGGCCGGGTGGTCAAGATCGAGTCGCCCGGCGACGCGCCGCCGCGCGCGCGCCTGATGGCGGTCCTCGACTGGACCGCGGGCGAGTTCGAGTTCTCGGGCTGCGAGGTGGTCGGTGCCGACGAGCTGGGGCAGGCCACCACCCAGCTCCTCCTCGAGCACGCCCGCCTGAGCGACGAGCGCGACGCGCGCTGAGCCGGGGACGGACCGTCGGCCCGGGCGCTCCGGACCAGCGGCGGCGACGCGGTCGGACCGGCGGCGAGCGCGCGGCCTCCGTGCGCGTTGACAGCGGCCACCCCGCCGCTACGCTAGCCGGCATGTCGCTGCGCACCCCGCTCCTCGCCGGCGCGGCCGCTCTGGGGATCCTGGCCGCTGGCTGGATGTACGTCGAGAACCGCGACCTGTCGCGCGAGGTGGCGCGGCTGCGGGCGATCGAGCGGGCCCGCCCCGATCCCTGGACCGGCGCGCCGCCGCCCGCCGCGGCCGCCGGCGGCGAGCGCGCGTCGGCGCTGCCCCTGCCGATCCGGGCCCTGGCCGGGCGCGGCGCCGGCGCCGAGTCGCCACCCCAGCTCGACGACAAGCCGAAGGAGACCCGCCTCGAACGGCGGCTCCGCCGCCAGAACGAGCTGGCCGCGCTCCTCGGCCGGGACGCCGACGAGTCCGAGGAGGACTACCGCGCGCGCATGCTGCCGTTCATGAAGATGGCGCTCGAGCGGCCGCGCACCAACGTCGAGGAGATGCGCAAGCAGGCCGAGCTGGCGGCCAACGTCACCGAGGCCCAGCGCCAGGAGCTCGACGCCGCCTTCGACGAGGTCTACGCCGAGCTCATCGACTTCACCAACACCGCGATCGCCGACGGCCAGCTCACCCCCTACGATCGCAACGTCAAGGGCGTGCTCCAGTACGCCGGCGGCCTGGGCGCGATCCTCGAGGGCGCGGAGGGGCGGATCGGCAAGGTCCTCAGCCCCGAGCAGCTGCGCGCGATGTACGACACCGGCTTCGAGTGGGGCGAGTACCTCGGCGTGCGCGCGCCCTGGGAGCAGCTCCGGCCGCCGCCACCGCGGCCCGGCTCGTGACGGCGGCCGCGGACCGGGACCGGCAGGTACCCGGGGCGCGCCCCGCCGGGCCCCCACCGCGCCGCATCGGGGGGCTGGCGGGCGGCCGCCGGTCCGCGATATACGTAAGGCTCCTCCCTCGACGGGGGCCCGGGGGCACGTGAGCCAGCAACGCAACAGCGGCACTCTCATCCTGGTCAGCCCGGTCGACTCGGCGCCCAAGCCGGCGGGACGCGGCGAGGCCTGCCTGGTCCTCCTCCACCCGCCCGGCCCCGACATCGGCAAGCGGACGCCGCTGTCGCGGCCGAGCTACGTCGTCGGCCGCGACACCGACGCCGACCTGGTGATCAGCCGCTCGGCGGTGTCGCGCCAGCACGCCCAGCTCGCCCTCGACGAGCAGAGCGAGTGGTGGGCCATCGACATGGGCTCGACCAACGGCACCTTCGTCAACGAGCTCAAGATCCAGCGCCAGCGCCTGAGCGACGGCGATCAGGTCCGCTTCGGCGACGCCATCTTCAAGTTCCTGAGCGGGGCCAACGTCGAGAGCGCCTACCACGAGGAGATCTACCGGATGACCATCCTCGATGGTCTCACCGGGATCCACAACAAGCGCTACTTCCTCGAGTTCCTCGATCGCGAGCTCGCCGGCGCCAAGCGCCACGGCCACGCCCTGAGCCTGGTCATGTTCGACATCGACTTCTTCAAGAAGGTGAACGACGAGAAGGGCCACCTCGCCGGCGATCACGTCCTCAAGGAGGTCTCGAACCGCATCAAGACCCGCATGCGGCGCGAGGACCTGTTCGCCCGCTACGGCGGCGAGGAGTTCGCCTGCATCCTGGCGTCGACCGGGCTCGAGGGCGCGGTCATCTTCGCCGAGCACCTGCGGTCGCTGGTCGCCGAGCGGCCGGTGATGTTCGACAACCAGCCCATCCCGGTCACCGTCAGCCTGGGCGTGGCCTGCGCCTACAACGAGCCCAACCTCGATCCGCCGACGCTCATCAAGCGCGCCGACGACAACCTGTACGCCGCCAAGCGCGGCGGCCGCAACCAGGTCGTCCCGTCGCCGCAGTCGCTCGGCCTGCGCTGCCTCCACACGCGCCGAGCCGCACGGCCGCGCCGTGCTACACCTCCGCCCCCCAACGCGGGGGACCCATGCGCACCGCCACCGCCGATCGCACCCCGGCCGACCTGGGCTGGCCCGTCCTCGTCGAGCACTGGGCCAGCCGCTGCGCCACCAGCCGCGGCGCCGCCGCCGTGCGGGCCGCGCCCCTGTTCGCGACCGCGGCCGAGGCCCGGGTCCGCGTCGACGAGGTCAGCGAGGCCCGCCACCTGGCCAGCCTCGACGCCGCGCTGCCGCTGGGCGGCATCGCCGACGTCACCGCCGCGGTCGCCCGCGTGCGCAAGGCGGCGGCGCTCGACGCCGCCGAGCTGGTGGCGGTCGCGCACACCGCCCAGGGCCTCACCCGCCTGCGCGGCCACCTCCGCCGCCACGCCGAGGTCGCGCCGCTCCTGGCCGGGCGCGCCGCCGCGCTCTCGGATCTCGGGCACGTCTACCACCCCATCCTCGAGGCCTTCGATCCCGACGGCCGTCTGGTCGACCACGCCAGCCCGGCGCTGGGGCCCCTGCGCAAGGCGGTGGTCGCGCTCACCGCCCAGCTCGATCGCCGCATGGAGGAGCTGGTCAACGACCCCCGCTACGCGCCGCTGCTCCAGGACAGCTTCTACACCCAGCGCGACGACCGCTACGTCCTGCCGGTGCGCACCGACGGCAAGGGCTTCGTCAAGGGCATCGTCCACGGCACCTCGCAGAGCGGGGCCACGATCTTCATCGAGCCCGAGGAGATCGTCGACCTCAACAACAAGAAGAAGCTGGCCGAGTGCGAGGTCGCCGACGAGGAGCGCCGCATCCTGGCCCGCCTGTCGGGCTGGGTGGCCGAGGAGGCCGACGCCCTCGACCTCGGGGTGGCCGTCGCCGAGCACCTCGACGTCGTCGCCGCCGCCGCGATCCTGGCCGAGGAGCTGGTGGCCGCGGCGCCGATCATCGACGACGCGCCGCGGGTCGCGCTGCTCCACGCCCGCCACCCGCTGATGCTGCTGGCGACCCGGCGCTGCGTCGCCAACGACGTCACCGTCGCCGCCGGCGGCATCTTGCTCGTCTCCGGTCCCAACGCCGGCGGCAAGACCGTCGCCCTCAAGCCCACCGGCCTGTGCGCGCTGATGGTGCGCGCCGGCCTCCACCTGCCGGCGGAGAGCGGCAGCGTGATGGGCTGGTTCGGCGACGTCCGCTGCGACATCGGGGACGCCCAGAGCCTCGAGGCCAACCTGTCGACGTTCACCGGCCACCTCGCCGCGCTGCGCGCCTACCTGACCGAGTGCGGGCCGGGCACGCTCCTGCTCATCGACGAGATCGCGGTCGGCACCGATCCCGAGCAGGGCGCGGCCCTGGCCCAGGCCGTGCTCGAGGCCCTGGCCGAGCGCGGCGTGACCGCGCTGGTCACGACCCACTACGAGCGGCTCAAGGCGCTGGGCGCCGCCGACCCGCGCTTCGCCAACGCCTCGGTCGGCTTCGACCTGGAGCGCCTCGAGCCCACCTTCAAGCTCCACCTCGGCGTGCCCGGCAGCTCCGGGGCGCTGATGGTGGCGCGGCGGATGGGGCTCCCGGCGGTGGTGGTCGAGCGCGCCGCCGGCCTGCTCGGCGACGCCGGGCTGTCGGTCGAGTCGCTCCTCGCCTCGGTGGCCGAGCAGCGGCGCCGGCTCGAGCAGGAGCGCGCCGCGCAGCTCGCCGAGATCGAGGCGCTCGAGGCCGAGCGCATGGCGCTCAAGGTCGACCGCGAGCGGGCCCGCGCCCGGGGCGAGAAGGAGCACGCCCGCGCCCACGGCGAGGCGCTGGCGGCGCTGCGCCAGGCCCGACAGGAGATCGACGGCGTGCGCGCCGAGCTTCGGCGCAAGGCGGCCGAGGCCGCCGCCACCGTCGAGGACGTCAAGGCGGCGCGCCGCACCCTGGTCCGTCCGGGCGCCGACGTCGCTCGCCACGCCCCGGCGGCGGCGCTGCCGCCGGGCCGCCGCCCCGGCGCCGGCGAGCTGGTGCCGGGGACGCCGGTGCTGGTCGCGGGCCTCGGCGGGCGGGGCCAGGTGGCGACCGCGCCCGAGCGCGGCAAGGTGGTGATCCAGCTCGGCGGCATGCACATGACCGTCGACGTCGACGACGTGCTGATCGACGCCCACCGCCAGGCCGGGCGCCGGCGCGAGGCGCGGGAGGTCCGCGCGGCCGCCGGGGCGGCGGCCGCGCCTGGCCACGCGGCCGGGTCCGGGCCTGGCGGCGAGGTCGCGCTGGTCGACGGCGCCGGCGACGGTCGCGCCACCGCGCGGACGCCGGCCACCACCCTCGACGTCCGCGGCCAGCGCGTCGACGAGGCGCAGGCCGCGGTCGATCGCTGGCTCGACGAGCAGCTCCTGCTCGGCCACGACGCCGTCTTCATCGTGCACGGTCACGGCACCGGCGTCTTGCGCGCGGCCCTGCGCGAGCACCTGGCCGCGCACCCCGCGGCGCGGCGGGCGAGGGCGGGCGAGCCGAGCGAGGGCGGCGACGGGGTGACGGTCGTCCTCCTGCGCGACTGATCGGCGCGCGCCGGATCGGCCGCTGTGCGCCGGACCGGCGGCTGACCGGCGCGCGGGTGCGACAGGCTGCGACGGTGCGCCCGGCTGCCGCGATGTCCCGCGACCGTGGACCGGCGGCGCCAGGATCGTCACCGGCCGTCCACGGGCGAGCGTCACCTGCAGGCACAAGCTGCCGAGTTCGCGTGCCGATCGCCGACGCTTGCCACCGCCTGCCGGTCCCTGCAGGCGGCGCGGCGGCGGCCGCCGCCTGGCCCGGCGCTTGAAAAGGTCAGGGCCCGTCAGCCGAGCGAGCACGTCCCGCATCAGGGCTGACGAGGAGCAATGATCATGACGACCATCGAGAACCGCTACGACGCGATCGCCACCCGCAGCCGGAGCCGCCGCGTGCGCGACCTGGCCTTCGCGGCGCTCATCGCCGTGGTGACCGCGGTGTCGCTCGGCTCGCTCGGCGCCCTGGGCACCGCCGCCGACACCAGCGCCCACGGGGCGCCGGTGAAGGCCGCGGGCACCTGCGAGATCCAGCCGGCGTGTTGATCCGCCGTCACGAGCGGACGGAACAACCGGTCCACGGGCGGAACGCGAGAACACTTGCCCACGCCCGCCGCGAGGTCCACGATGGAACCATCAGGGTACTCGCGTCGAAGTGGTCCTTCTGCAAGGGGAGCTAGACCATGGTGACCGTGGACAACAGCCTGGGTAACAGCTACGACGAGGTGGCGGAGCACTGCCGGGTCGGGCACAAGCGGGACGTCCTGTTCGGGATCGTCATCGCGCTCGTCGCGCTCTTCGCGGCGGGCTCGATGCGGTCGGCGTCGCAGACGCTCGTCGACGCCACGCCGCCGCCGACCACCTGCAAGATCTTGCCGACCTGCTGAGCCGTCGCCGCGGTCCCCGTCGCCCGCCGGGTCAGCGCGGCCGCGACAGCACGCGGGTCTGCGTGAAGTTGCGGTGGCCGTCCCGCGAGCCGTGGAACGCGAAGCCGCTCTCGCGCGCGCCCACCCACGGCGCGCCGCGCGCGCCGTAGACCCCCTGGTTGACGCCGATCATGCCGGCGTCGAGGGCGCGGGCCACCTGCCGGGTGCGGTCGTCGTCGGCGCCGAACACCACGGCGCCCAGGCCGTAGCGAGAGCCGTTGGCCAGGGCCACCGCCTCGTCGGCGTCGTCGACCACGGTCACGCACGCCACCGGCCCGAAGGTCTCCTCGCGCGCGATCGCCATGTCGGGGCTGACGCCGGTGAGCACGGTCGGCTGCACGAACAGGCCGTCGTGCTCGCCGCCGCGGACCAGGGTGGCGCCGCGGGCGAGGGCGTCGCCGACCTGGGCCAGGACGTGGTCGCGCTGGCGGGCCGAGACCAGCGGCCCGATCCGGGTGCCGTCGTCGAGGCCGTTGCCCACGGTCAGCTTGTCCGCCTCGACCGCCAGCCGCGACACGAAGCGCTCCGCCAGCGGGCGGGCGACGTAGATGCGCTCGGTGGCGACGCACACCTGCCCGGCGTTGCGGAAGCAGTTGCGGGCGGCGAAGGTCGCCGCCTTGTCGACGTCGGCGCTGTCGAGGACGATCAGCGGGTCCTTGCCGCCGAGCTCGAGGATGATGCGCTTGAGGCCGCCGGCGGCGGCGGCCATGATCTGCTTGCCCACCGCCCGCGAGCCGGTGAACGCGATGAGGTCGACGTCGGCGGCCACCAGCGCCTTGCCCTGCTCGTCGGCGCCGTGTACGACCTGGAGGACGCCGTCGGGCACCAGCGCGCGCACCAGCTCGGCGTAGGCCTGGGCGATGAGCGGGGTCTCCTCGCTGGGCTTGAGCACGACGGTGTTGCCGGCGGCCAGGGCCGGGAACGCCATCCAGTGCGGCATCGCGAACGGGAAGTTCCACGGCGTGATCGCGGCGCACACGCCGAGCGGATCGTGGAAGACCGTCGACCGGGTGCGGCCGTCGTCGAGCTCCTCGGGGGCGAGCGCGGCCTCGATCTCGGCCAGCTCGTGATCGACGCCGTCGGCCACCGAGCGGATCTCGCCGGCCGCGTCGCGCAGCGGCTTGCCCATCTCGCGGGTGAGCAGGCGGGCCAGCTCGTCGGCGCGGGCGGTGATCGCCGCCGCCAGCGGGCGCAGGCGGGCGGCGCGACCGGCGGTGCCGAGCGCGGCCCACGCCGGCGCGGCGGCGCGGGCGCGGGCCACCACCGCCGGGACCTGGTCGGCGGGCGTGACGTCGACGGCGCCGACCACGGCGCCGGTGGCAGGATCGGTGGAGACGAGCTGGGCCATGGGCGCAGCCGATCACCGCGCGTCGGCCGCCGGCCGTCGACGCCCGGGCACGCGGGGGCGTGCGCGGCGAACGACGGGCGCGCCGGCGACGCGCGGGCACGCGGGCGCAGGTCAGGGCCGGGGCGGCGGGGGCGCGCCGGGGAGGCGCGGGCACGCGGGCGCAGGTCAGGGCCGGGGCGGCGCGGGCGCGCCGGGGCCGAGCTCGATCGTGGCCTGATCCTCGGTGTAGCGCTCGGTGGTGCGCCCGGCCGCGTGGAAGCGAGCGTGCGACGCGACCTCCGACGCCAGCGTGCCCCGGCGCGGCAGCGGATCGCTCGGGCCGACGACGAGGGTGCCCTTGACCACGCGGCGCAGCGCGACCACCTCGCCCAGCACCCCGCCGGGGACGCCCGGCGCCAGGATGTCCTGGGGCTCGCCGATGCGCTCGGCCTCGACGTCGATGGTCCACGCCTGCGCGTCGCGGGCGCGGAGCTGGTAGGTCGCGGTCTGCTTGAGCACGGCGCCGCCGGCGCGCAGCGCCGTGACCACGCGCCAGCGCGCGCCGATCGCGACCGGCTCCTCGGGCAGGGGCACGGCCAGCCCGAGCCAGCGCTGCACGAGCTCGTCGCGGGCCTCGACCCGGGCGCCGGTGGGATCGTCGAGGAGCGCGGTGGTGACCAGGCGTCCGCGGTCGTCGATGGTCACGTCGGCGCGCCGGCGCTCGAGCAGCGCGCGCCACCGCCCCAGGTAGGCCTCGGCGGCGGCCGCGGCCGGCGTCGCCGCGCCGCCGTCGACGCTCGCGACCAGGCCGCGGAGCTGGATCACCGCGCCCTCGCCGCTGCCGGTCGCGGTCGCGGTCACGCCGAACCCGTCGCGCACCGGCGCCATCGCCACCGGATCGATCCAGGTGCCGTCGGCGTAGCTGCGGGTGGTCACCTGGGCGCGCGCCACCAGCTCGCGCGTGCTGCCGTCGGCGCGGTAGCGCAGGCGCGCGCGCGCGCCCTGGCCCGGATCGAGGAGCGTGAAGCGGAGCTCGCGCGGCAGCTCGATCCGCGGCTCGGGCATCCGGCTGGGCGGCACCGCCGGCGGCAGCACGCGGGTGCGCGGGCCGACCACCGCGGTTCCGGCGTCGCGCTGGCCGCCGCCGGGCTCGTCGCCCTCGTCGGGGCGCGGCTTCGACTTGACCTGGCACGCCGTCGCGACGACGGCGAGCGCGAGGGCGAGCCGGGCCGGCTGGAGCACGACGCGAGTGTACCAGGGCCAGGTTCAGGGGGAGAGGAGGCCGCCGGCGAAGGCGCCGGGACACACCCGCTGGCAGCCGGTCAGGCTGAGGAGCGTCCGGGCGATGGCGTCGGGATCGAGCTGTCCGCCGGCGGGGCAGGGGAAGCCGGCCAGGGCGTCGAGGCACTGCTGGGCGGCGGCGCCGTCGTAGTCGGGGCACACCCCGTCGATCGTGGCGTCGTCGGGCATCATCTGGCTGGCCATCGCGCAGTAGGTCGCGATCAGCGGATCGCTGCCGACGCACGCCGTGAGCCGGCGGCAGCCGACCTCGACCGCCTGCTCGGCGAAGGCGCGGGCGCTGGTCGGGCCGACGCGGCCGCCGCGCGGCGCCGATGGCACCGGCGGCGGCGGCGGCGGCGCGATCTGATCGCCGCCGGGATCGTCGGGGACGGCGGGGGCCGGGCCGCCGCCGCCGGCGTGGGGGGCGCCGCCGGGCGGCACCGGCGCGACCCGCGGCGTCATCGGATCGGTCGGCGTGCGCTCGGGCGCGGGGCCGTCGAAGCGGCGGGCGCCGTCGCGGCGCGGCTCGTCGCCCCCGAGGACGAGGATGCCGACGCTGACCAGGATCGCCACGACCGCGACGGCGGCGACCAGCAGCGGCCACCGCGACGACCAGCTCGCGCGCGGCGCGTCGGCGTGGGCGACGTCGGGCGCGCCCGGCTCGTGGACCGGGAGCGCGCCTCGCGGCGTCGCCGCCGCCGCGGCCGCGGCCGGAGCGCCCGGGGTGACGGGCGAGGGCGCGGCGCCACCCCCGAGCGCGACCAGCCGCGGGCGGGCGGCGCCGCCGGGGCCCGCCGTCCGCAGGCGGGTGAGGTCGGCCTTGCAGTGCTTGCAGCGGCCGGCGATCGGGTGGACCGGCCCGCCGCAGGCCGGGCACGAGGTACGCGGCTCGACCGCGGGAGCGCCCATCGTCTTCAATGTGCCAGGCGCCCGTCACCGCTGCAACCGGGGGGGGGCCCCGGCCTCCGGACCGCCGTCGTGGCCACCGCGGCCGCCGCGGGACGTTGCGGCGCTCGCCCGGGGCCGTACACTGCCGGCTTGTCCCTCGCGTCCACCGAGCCCGCCGCCGCCGCCGAGCCCACCGGCGCCGGGACACCCGCCGGGCCCGCCACGGCCGCGCCGCGGCGCCGGGCGTGGGCGCGGGTCGGTCGTCGCCCGCCGCCGCCGGTCCTGGTCCCGCACGAGGTCACGATCGACGGCCTCGATCCCGCGCACGACGGCGTCACCATCGCCCACCTCTCCGATCTGCACGTCGGCTCGCTGACGCCCGCCGAGCACGTGCGGGCCGCGGTCGAGCTCGCCACCGGCGCCGGCGCCGAGGTCATCGCGCTCACCGGCGACTACGTGTGCTGGCGCAAGCACGAGGTCGGCATGCTGCGCGAGCAGGTCGCGGGCCTCGCCGCCCGCCGCGTGGTGGCGACCCTCGGCAACCACGACTACTTCCCCTCGGCCGCCGGCGTGGTGCGCGCGCTCGCCGGCCACGGCGTCGACGTCCTGCGCAACCGCCACACCACGCTGGCGGTGCGCGGCCGGCCGCTCCACCTGATCGGCGTCGACGATCCGGTGACCCGCCACCACGATCTCGATCAGGCCTTCGCCGGCGTGCCGGCGAGCGGCACCCGCGTGGTGCTGTGCCACTGCCCGGAGCAGGCGCCGGGGCTGGCGGCGCGCGGCGCCGACCTCGTGCTGTCGGGCCACACCCACGGCGGCCAGATCTTCGTGCCCGGCCTGACCGACCGCATCATCGATCGCATGGGCAAGCGCTACCGCCGCGGCTTCTACGCGGTCGCGCCCGACGCCGCCGGCGGCGGCGCCGGCCGTCGCGCCCAGCTCTACGTCACGCCCGGGGTCGGCTTCTCGGGCGTGCGGGTGCGGGCCGGCGACGGCACCCGCGCCGAGGTCGCGCTGTTCACGCTGCGCGCGGGCGTCCCCCGGGCAGGGTAGATTCGGGCGGTGACCGCCAGCCGTCCGCCTCGCCCCGACGGGCCGCTGCTCGGTGGGCGCTGGCGGCTCGGCCCGCGCCTCGGCCGCGGCGCCCAGGCCGAGACCTACCTCGCCACCGAGGTGGCACGCCGCGCCGAGGTCGTGGTCAAGCGCGTCCGCCTCGGCGCCGGCTGGAAGAGCTTCGAGCTGCACGAGCGCGAGGCCAAGGTCCTGGGCCAGCTCCGTCACCCCGGTGTGCCGCGGCTCCTGGCCGCGCTCGAGGAGCCGCCCGGCGTCTTCAACCTGGTCATGCAGCGGATGCCGGGCGAGGACCTGCGCGAGGTGAGCAAGCGCCGGCGGCTCGGCGAGCGCGAGCTGCGCGACGTGCTGGTGCGCGGCCTCGAGATCCTCGACTACCTCGCCACCCGCTCGCCGCCGGTGGTCCACCGCGACATCAAGCCGTCGAACCTGGTGCTCGACGGCGACGGCGCGCTGGCGCTGGTCGACTTCGGCGGCGTCGCCGACGCCCGGCCCGAGGGCGCGGGCTCGACCCTGGTCGGTACCTACGGCTACATGGCGCCGGAGCAGCTCCACGGCCAGGCCACGGCGGCCACCGACCTCTACGCGCTGGGCGCGACCATCGTCGCCCTGGCCGGCGGGATCGAGCCCGAGGACGTGCCGCGCAAGGGGCTGAAGATGGATCTCGCGCGCCACCTGCCGGCGATGTCGCCCGGCCTGCGCTCGGTGCTCGAGGCCATGGTCGAGCCCGATCCCGATCGCCGGCCGCAGCGGCCGCGCGAGGTGGCGGCGATGCTGGCGAAGGCCAGCGATCGTCCCCCGGCCGCGCCCGCGGCCGACGCCGAGCGCGCCCGCGAGACCGTGGCCGTGGTGGCGGCGCCGCCCCGCGCGCTGGCGCCGGCGCGGCCGATCTTCGTCGGCATGCCCGAGCCGCTGGGGGCGCTCCTGCGCCTGAGCGTGCTCGGCGTCGCGCTCGGCGGCTGGGTCGGCATGGCGCTCACGGCGTGGACGCTGCGGGCCATCGGCTGGACCGTCGGCCTGGTCAGCGGCGGCAAGACGTCGCCGGTACGGCGGGCGACCGGCGACGTCGCCGGCGTCCTGGTCGACGGCCGCGACGGCTTCGCCGAGCTCGCCCGGCGCGCAGTGGCGCGGCGGCGGCGCTGATCAGCGCGCGCTGGCGCGGCGCGCGACCGTGCGGCGGACGGCGCCGGCGGCGAAGCCGCCCAGCACCAGGACCTCGTCGACGTCGCCGCGGCGCTGGGCGTTGCAGTTGATCGCGCGCGGGCAGCGCACGCGGTCGACGCGGAGGCCGCGGTAGAGCGAGCGCACGAACGGCGTGTCGCTGTTGGAGAGGACGACCGCGACCCCGCGCTCGACCAGGCGGTGGGTGAGGGCGGCCAGGGCGCGCTGATCGTCGGGCCCGAACGCGCCGGCGGTGTAGCTGACGAAGCTCGCCGTCGGCGTCACCGGATCGTAGGGCGGATCGAAGTAGACGAGGTCGCCGGCGCCGGCGCTGGCGACCGCGGTCTGGTAGTCGCCGCACTGGAGCGTGGCCCGGGCCAGGGCCCGGGCCGCGGCGCGCAGCCCCGCCTCGTCGCAGATGAGCGGGTTGGTGTAGCGCCCCATCGGCACGTTGAAGCCGCCGGCGCGGTTCACCCGCCACAGGCCATTGTAGCAGGTGCGGTTCAGGTAGATGAACGCCGCGGCGCGGTCGAGCGGCGTCCACGCCACGCTCCGGTCGTTCCAGCGGGCGCGGGTGGCGTAGTAGTGGCCCTCGCCGTGGGCGTCGCGGTGCAGCGCCAGCCGGCGGATCACGCCCTCGACGTCGGTGGCCACCGCCCGGTAGGTCGCGATCAGGTCGGGGTTGGAGTCGGCCAGCACGGCGCGCGCCGGGGCCAGGCTGAAGAAGACCGCGGCGCCGCCCGCGAACGGCTCGAAGTAGCGGCCGTAGCGGCGCGGCAGGCGCGCGGCGATCTCGGGCAGCAGGCGCGTCTGGCCGCCCACCCACTTGACGATCGGGCTGGCCGGCGATGCGGGGGCTGGAGCGGGAGCGAGAGCCGACGCTTGCGCGACGGCCGGGCGCGGCCGCGACGCGCGCGGCGAGGGGCTCGGCATGCTCGCATCGTCGGCGGGCGCCTCGACGCGGGCAAAAAATCGGCAATAGTTACGTGTACTTCAGGAACCAGGTATGGAAGTGGCTCCCGGAGTCGCGGCGCGGCGTGTCGCCCGGCGGGCGAGGCCCGACTCAGAACGCGGCGGCGGCGGCGTACTGCTGCGTCGTCGGGTCGTAGTCGACGAGCACGCCGGCGGCGCCGGCGGTGCGCGCGATGCGCAGCATCTCGTCGCGGTTGCCGCGGACGACCATGCGCGGCTCGGCGCCCTCGACCTCGGTCGCGGTCAGGAACTGGCGGGCCTTGACCACGTTCTTGAAGCCGAGCAGGTACGCGGCGTCGTCGCCGGCGCGCGCCATCATCGGCACGCGGCCGTCGGCGTCGGCGGTGGGGAGCTGGCCCTCGTTCGCGACCAGCAGGACCCACAGGCCCTCGAGCACCGCACCGGGGCCAGAGGGGGGCGGCTGCGTGGGGGTGCGCCGGCCCGAGGTAGTAGACGTCTGTTGCATTCGGAACTCCGTTTTATCGCGCGGGTTTGTGCGTTTTTTTCGCCTCCGTGTCAAGCGAAACTCGTGCGCCCCGGGACAGATCTCGCGCGGCATACCGCCGCGGCTCGGCCTGTAACCGCCGGCGCTCCTTGACGGATCTGTTCCCCCCGACCAGAGTGCAGCTCGTGGATCGTCCTGTTTCCGGGCGCGTGACGCTGCCCGTGGTCGGCGCCGGCCCGCCGTCCACGTTCGTCGCGCCCGACGATCCGCTCCGCGATCGCTTCGCCCGCCAGGTCCGCTACCTGCGGGTGTCGGTCACCGATCGCTGCAACTTCGCCTGCACCTACTGCGTGCCCGACGACGGCATCGCCCACCGCCCGCGCGCCGAGCTGTGCACGTTCGAGGAGCTCGAGCGCATCGTCGCCGTCTTCGCCGCCCTCGGCGTGCGCCGCCTCCGCCTGACCGGCGGCGAGCCGACGGTGCGGGCCGGCTTCGTCGAGCTCGCCGGGCGCCTGCGACGCGTGCCCGGCATCGACGAGGTCGTGCTCACCACCAACGGCCACCGCCTGCCCGAGCTGGCGCGGCCGCTGGCCGACGCCGGCGTCGCCGGCGCCAACGTCTCCCTCGACACCCTCGATCCGGCACGCTTCGCCGCGCTCACCAGCGGCGGCGACGTGACCCGCGTGATCGCCGGCATCGACGCCGCGCTCGCCGCCGGCCTCGCGGTCAAGCTCAACGCGGTGGCGCTGGCCGGCGTCAACGACGACGAGCTGGCGGCGCTGTGTCGCTTCGCGTGGGCGCGCGGCGTCGTCATGCGCTTCATCGAGCACATGCCGCTGTCGTCGGGCGCGCTCTACGATCGCGGCCGCGAGCTGTCGGCGGCCGCCATCCGCGACCACCTCGCGACCGAGGTCGGCGCGCTCGAGCCGTCCGACCGCGAGCGGGGCATCGCCGGGCCCGCGCGCTACTGGCGGCTGGTCGACGCGCCGGCGCGCGAGGTCGGCATCATCTCGGCCATGACCGAGCACTTCTGCGACGCCTGCAACCGCGTCCGCCTCACCGCCGACGGCCAGCTCCACGCCTGCCTGGGCCACGACGACGCGGTCAACCTGCGCGACGTGGTCCGCGCCGGCGGCAGCGACGACGACCTCGCACGCGCGATCGCGTGGTCGGTCCACGGCAAGCGGGAGGGGCACGAGTTCCAGCGCTCGGGGGGCGGTGCCCCCACGAAGCACATGATCGCGATGGGAGGGTGAGGGGAATGCCCGCGGGCGCGTTCCCGGTTCTGGTCCCGAGTCCAGTCACTTGCGACCGGATCGACGCGCGGCATCCGATCGCGCCGGTCGCGGCCGGAGCTGGCCCGCGTCGTGCTAGCCTGATCCACACCGTCGCCCGCGCCCCGGGCCGGAGGCCGTCATGAGCGAACCCGAGACCCCGTCCACGCCGCTCGAGCCCGCCGTCGCGACGCCCCGTGGCGCCGGCGCCGCCGAGGGTGGCCTCAGCACCACCGTCAAGGTGCTCCTTTCGATCGTGGTCCTGGCGGCCGTGGTCGGCTTCTTCCGCTACACCGCGCGCGGCCACACCAGCCATTACAAGATGGTCGACGAGGTGATGGTCGGCCCGGGCGCCTGGGTCGGCAAGCCGATCAAGGTCCACGGCTACGTCGAGGCCGGCAGCATCGTCGAGCAGGTCATCGACCAGGAGACCGTGCGTACCTTCATCCTCGAGTACAAGGGCAAGCGCATCCAGGTCCGCAACAAGGGCCCCAAGCCCGACTCGTTCAAGGACAAGTCCGAGGTCGTGGCCGAAGGCAAGATCGTCGAGGAGAACGGCGAGCCCATCCTGGTCGCCACCAACCTCATGGCCAAGTGCCCGTCCAAGTACGAGGGCGCCCCCAAAGACCAGCTCTTCGACTAGCTGGCGAAGGCCCCTCATGGACAGCTCGGTTCCCACGTCGCCGATCGCGGTGGTCGGCACGATCACCATTCTGACCGCGTACGTGATCGCGGCCGTCGGGGCGTTCGCCGGCATCGTCGGCAACGCCCGTCGCGACGCCCGCCTGGTGCGCGCCTCGGTCTACGGCCTCCACACCTTCGGCGGGCTGGTGCTCCTCGCCTCGGGGCTCCTGGTCTACGCCTTCGTCACCCACGACTACACGATCAAGTACGTCGCCCTCACCAGCGACACGTCGATGACGACGGCGTACAAGATCACCGCGTTCTGGGGCGCGCTCGACGGCTCGCTCCTGTTCTGGGTGATGGTGCTGGCGGCGTTCTCCTCGGTCGCGATCGCCGCCAACCTGCGCCGGCACAAGGACATGATCGGCTTCGCCGTCGGGACCATCCTGGTGGTGCAGCTCTTCTTCCTGACGCTGCTGGTCTTCGACAAGAACCCGTTCGACACCTACGTCACCGACCCGCCCAAGGACGGCGAGGGCCTCAACCCGCTCCTGCAGAACTACTGGATGGTGATCCACCCGCCGGCGCTCTACGTCGGCTTCGTGGCCGCCACCATCCCGTTCGCCTTCGCCATCGCCGCCCTGGCCTCGGGGCGGCTCGACGACATGTGGCTGAGCTCGGTGCGGGTGTGGGCGCTCATCTGCTTCTTCTTCCTGTCGTTCGGCCTCATCCTCGGCGGGCGCTGGGCCTACGAGGAGCTGGGCTGGGGCGGCTACTGGGCGTGGGATCCGGTGGAGAACGCCGGCTTCTTGCCGTGGTTCACGATGACCGCGTTCCTCCACACCGCCGTGGTCCAGGAGCAGCGCGGCCTCTTCAAGTCGTGGAACCTGATCCTGGTCATCCTGACCTTCTTCTTCACGATCTTCGGCACCTTCATGACCCGCTCGGGCGTGGTGCAGTCGGTCCACGCCTTCGGCGAGGACAACGCGCTGGCCCTGCAGTTCATCGTCTTCATGGTCGCGTTCCTGGTCGTGAGCATCGGCCTGGTGCTGCACCGCATGCCGCGGCTGCGCCAGGAGGGCGGCTTCGAGTCGTTCGTGTCGCGCGAGTTCGCCTTCCTGCTCAACAACTGGGTGCTGCTGGCGATGGCGTTCTTCGTCCTGTTCGTGACGATGATGCCGACCATCACCGAGGCGATGTGGGGCGAGCGCATCACGATCGGCCCCGGGTTCTTCAACCGGTGGATGACGCCGCTCGGCCTGGTGCTGCTGTTCCTGGCCGGGGCGGCGCCGCTCCTGGCGTGGCGCCGCACCACCCGCGAGCGCCTCTACGCCCAGTTCCTGTGGCCGGGCGCCACCGCGGTGGGGACCGTGGTGCTGCTGGCCGCGCTGGTGCCGGCGACCCGCGCCCTGACCCCGATCTTCGACGACGCGCTGCGCCTGCCGGTGCCGCTGCTCAACTTCGGCCTGTGCGCGTTCGTGTTCGGCTCGATCGTGCAGGAGTTCGTGCGCGGCACCCAGGCGCGCAAGAAGCAGACCGGCTCCGACGGCATGACCTCGCTCATCGGCCTCGTGCTGCTCAAGCGCCGCCGCTACGGCGGCTACGTCGTCCACCTGTCGATCGCGGTCATGTTCATCGGCTTCGCCGGCAAGGCGTGGGAGACGATGACCGACCGCACGATCGAGCGGCCGACGGCGGTGATCAGCGAGTCGCTGCGCGGCGCGATCGCCTCGGCCGAGGCCGTGGTCGCCCCCGAGGGCGGCGCGGCGACGGATCCGGCGCGGGTCAGCGAGCTGGCCACGCAGCTCCAGAGCTTCGAGCCGACGCGGCCGCTGGGGCAGGCCCTGGCCGCGGGCGACACCGCCGGCGTCCAGCGGGAGCTGGCCGGGCTGCGGGCCCGGGCCGAGGCCATCGAGAAGGGCACGCTGCCCCTGGCCGAGATCCCGCGGGAGCACATCTTCAAGGTGCGCGGCTACACCTTCGTCTACCGCCGCCTGGGCCAGGTCGCCGACGACAACAAGGTCGCGACCACCGCCTACGTCCAGCTCTACGACCGCGACGGCTCGCCGCTCGAGCTGCTGCAGCCGGCGCGGTGGAACTTCCGCAAGGGCACCGAGCCCACCACCGAGGTCGACATCCACGAGAAGCTGGCGGAGGACGTCTACATCATCCTCACCGGCTACGACGTCAGCACCGGCCTCGCCAACTTCCGCATCTACATCAACCCGCTCATCAACTGGGTGTGGATCGGCTTCGTGCTCCTGGCCTTCGGCACCTGCATCTGCCTCATCCCGCAGCGCGTGGTCGAGGCGGTGTCGCGCCGCCCGACCTCGGTCGCCGGCAAGGCCGCGGACGTCGGCGCGGTGCTGCTCCTGGTCGGCGGCCTCCTGGCCGCCACCGCCAGCGTCGCCCACGCCCAGGGGCCGGGCGGCGGCGGACCGCGCCCGGCCGAGCACGAGGAGGAGCTGACGCGATCGCGCGGCCACTCCGACGACTCGGGCTGGGCCCACCGCTTCCGCCCCGACACCCCGCTGGCCGAGAGCCTGATGAAGGAGCTGGTGTGCCTGTGCGGCGGTTGCAAGCGCGAGAACCTGTTCGAGTGCAAGTGCGGCTACGCGGCCCAGGAGCGCAAGAAGGTCCTGGCGCTGCTCGCCGGCCACGACCTCACCACCGACGCCGGACGGGTGGCGGCGCGGCGGGCGGTGGTCGGCGCCTTCATCCGCGAGTACGGCGGCGAGCACGTGCTGGTGACGCCGCGCTCGCGCGCGACCTGGCTCCTGCCGTACCTGGCGGTCGCCGGTGGCCTCGTGCTCATCTTCTTCATCGGGCGCGGGCTGGTGCGGCGCGGCGCGGCCGCGACCACGCCGGCGGCGGTCCCGGGCACCGGCGGCGAGCGCCCCGCTGACGCCGACGCGCGGGCTGCGCGCGAGGTCTACGACGAGAAACTCGATGACGAGCTCCGAGACACCGACTGAGCCATCGTCCACCCGCGCCGGCGACCGCGCGGGCCCGGCCACCGCCGACCGTCCCGCGACCCCGGCCGCCGCCGCGGGGCGACGATCGGTCGCCCTCCCGGTGCCGGGCTGGGCGCTGGCGCTGGCGCTGGTGCCGCCGGGCTGGTTCTTCGTCCTGCGGACGATGCGCTGGCACCTGACGCCGTCGGCGATCCTGCTGATGCTGTGCTGGGCGGCGATCTGCCTGACCGGCTACTACGTCATCCGCATGGCGCTGTCGGTGTCGACCGGGCGCGACGAGGAGTGGTTCGCGGTGACGGGGCGGCGCGACGAGCTCGAGCGCGAGAAGCGCAGCCTGCTCAAGGCCATCAAGGACATCGAGTTCGATCGCGAGACCGGCAAGCTGTCCGAGGTCGACGCCGCCGCCCTCAACGCGGTGTACCGGGCGCGCGCCATCGAGGTCATCAAGGCGATCGAGACCGAGGCCGGCCTGGCCACCACCGCGCGCGAGCGCATCCTGGCCGACGTGCGGGCGCGGGCCGCGATCGACGTCGTCCGGGCCAAGGCCGGGCAGAAGAGCGCCAAGGCCAAGGCCAAGGCCAGGGCCGCGGCCGAGGCGAAGGACGAGGCGAAGGCCGCGGGGAAGGGCGACGGCGAGCCCGCGGGGAAGGGCGACGGCGCGTCCGCGGCGAAGCTCGAGGCCGAGCCCGCGGCGGCGGCGACGCCCACCGAGGCGTCCGCGGCCGACGGCGACGCGACCTCGGCGCCGAAGGTCGACGAGGTGGCGGCCGGGCGCGCGGAGGCCGGCGACGCGCCGACGCCCGACACCGCGACCGAGCCCGAGCCCGGTGGCGCGGACGCCGACGACGACGCGCCGGTGCCGCCCGCCACGGCGGTCGCCGCCGGACCCCGCCGCGTCGAGGAGGCCAGCTCGTGACGATCGTGCGCGTCATCGCCGTCGCCGCCCTCGCCGGGGCCGGCGCCCTCGGGGGGGCGGCCCTCGCCCCGCCGGTCGCCGCCCAGCCCGCGGCCGCCATCGGCCAGCCGCTGCCCGACCCCCAGCTCCGCGACGGCACCGTCAGCCTGCGGGTCATCGCCGGCGATCCGCAGAAGCCGGTGTCGGGCGTCGAGGCCACGCTGGTGGCGACGCCCCCCGACGGCACCAGCCCGCCGCTGGCCCGGCGCGCCCGCACCGACGCCGACGGCCGGGTGTCGTTCGCCGACGTGTCGCCGGACGCCACGGTCCAGCTCAAGGTGCCGTCGGAGGCGGCGGAGCGCGGCGAGGTGGAATCGGTGCGCTTCCCGATGCCCGCCTCGGGCGGCGTGCGGGTCATGCTGTCGACGGTGCCGTTCGCCGGCAACGCCGCGGTGCCCGCCGGCGGCGCGATGGGCCGGCCGGGCGCGGCCGGTGGCCCGCCGGCGACGCCGCGGGCGATGAGCGGCCAGGCCCGCCCCGATCCCGACGTCCCCGCCGACACCGTCACCGTCCGGCTCTCGTACGACGACTTCGCCGACCCGTCCCCACCGCGCGATCACCCGGTGGTGATCGTCGGCTACCGCTTCGATCTGGTGGTCGGCGGCAAGGTGGTCAAGAGCGACGCCCAGGCCCGCGCCACCATCGACGGCCTCGACCGCCGCGGCGCGACCTCGTACTTCGCGATGACGCTCCTGCCGCGCGGCGACGATCACGACCGCCTGATCTCGGCCCCGCTGGTGCTGGGCAGCGGCGCCGGCCTGCGCCTGGTCCTGTCGGGCGCCCGCCGCGACGAGGCCACGGTCGCCGACGATCTGGGCGCGCTCGATCCGCAGCCGTCGGCGGGGGTGCCCGCCGGCGAGGTCCACGTCACGCTGGCCGGCCTGGTCGAGGGCGGCGAGCCGGTGGAGCTCCTCGACGCGCTCACCGGGCAGGTGGTGGCCACCACCCGCGCCGGCCCGCCCGGGCCCGATCTCGACTCGCTCGAGGCGACCTGGGACGGCGCCGACGACGCCGCCCTCGCCAGCGGCGCCCTCGTGCTGTCGGTCGACGCCAACACCGCGCGCGCCACCGGCGCCCGGGTCGAGGTCCGCCCCCGGCCGGCGGTGCCGCCGCCCGTCGGCGCGCCGCCGCCGCCGTCGTGGACCGCGGTCACCGATGGCAACGGCGAGGCCCGGCTGACCGGGCTGCCCACCGGCGTCACCCTCGAGCTGGCGCTGGTCGTCGACGGCCTGGCGGTCCCGGTGCGCACCCTGTCGCTGCCGGCCGCCGGTGGGCGCCGCGAGCTGGCCCGTGTCACCTGGCGGCCGCGCGGGCAGGGCGCCGCCCGCTTCACCGGCGTCGCCGGCGGGCCCGAGCGGGCCTACGTCGTGCGCTCGCACCTGCGCGGTCAGCCCTGCCTGTCGCCGCCGTTCCAGCTCACCGCGCGCCGCGGCGCCGCGGCCACGGTGCTGGTCTTCCCCCGCGTCCTGTTCTCGTTCAGCCTGCGGGCCTCGGTCCACGACGTCTACCTGGGCGCGCGCGGCACCTTCACCGTGCGCAACAACTCGCTCGCCCCCTACCTGCCGGGCACGATCGGCAAGCCCGAGGAGCTGGTGGTGTCGCTGCCGCGCGGCTTCGTCGGCGCCACCGTCGACGATCGCTTCAGCGAGGCGGTCGGCGTCGACCCCACCCGGGGCTTCGTGGTCCGCGATCCGGTCCCGCCCGGCGGCTTCGCCTTCGTCGGCCACTTCTCGCTCAAGACCGACGGCGGCGCGGTGCGCTGGGACATGGACCTGCCGTACGGCACGCTCGAGAGCGGCATGGAGCTCAGGCGCACGCCGGCCATGGAGCTCGAGCTGCCGCCGCGGGTGCCGGCGCGAGAGGCCGTGGACGAGCGCGGCACGTGGTACGTGCTGTCGCCGATCTCGATCCAGCCCAAGCAGCGCCTGGTCTTCACCGTCACCGGTCTGCCCCAGCGGCCGACGTGGGTGCGGTGGAGCAAGCCCGCGGTCGGCGCGCTGGTCGTGCTGCTGCTGCTCGGGGCCGCGGTGCTGGCGCTGTACCGACCGCGGCAGACGGCGGCGGCCGCGGCCGCGAGCTCGCGCTACGACCAGCTCGTCGACGAGGTCGCGGCGCTGACCGGGTCCGCCGACCCCGACGACGTCGCCCGCCGCGAGCGCCTGATGGGCGAGCTCGAGGCGCTGGTGCGCGCCCGCGACGGCGGAGCCGAGGCGCGGTAGTGGCGCTGTCGCGCGTGGCGGTGCGCAAGGTCGGCAAGCGGTTCGGCCCCTACCGCGCGCTCGCCGGCGTCGACGTCGAGCTGGCCGCCGGCGAGGTGTGCGCGCTGCTCGGCCCCAACGGCGCCGGCAAGTCGACCCTGCTCGGGATCCTGTCGACGCTGGTGCGGCCGTCGAGCGGCGAGATCGCCTACGTCGAGGGCGACCGGCCGCGCGCCCTCGACGACCGCCTGCGCCGGGAGATCGGGCTCCTGGCCCACGCCTCGCTGTGCTACGGCGAGCTGACCGCGGTCGAGAACCTGGTGTTCTTCGCGCGCCTCTACGGGGTCACCGATCCCCAGGGCCGCGCCCACGCGCTCCTCGACGAGGTCGGCCTCGACGCCCGCGCCCGCGAGCGCGCGGCCCGCACCTACTCGCGCGGCATGCTGCAGCGCCTGGCCCTGGCCCGCGCCCTGGTCGCGGGGCCGTCGCTCCTGCTCCTCGACGAGCCCTTCACCGGCCTCGACCGCGGCGGCGCCCTGGCCCTGGGCCAGCGCCTGGGCCAGGCCCGGGCCGAGGGGGCGATCGTGCTGGTCGTGACCCACGACCTCGAGGCCATCGCCGCGGTCACCGACCACGTCGTCGTCCTGCGTCGCGGGCAGCTCGCCCACGTCGAGAAGCGGCGCGGGTTCGGCTACGACGAGCTGCGCGACCTCTACCACCGCCATGCCGACTGACGCGCCGAGTTGCCCACCGCGCGCCGCGGAGCGTACAACCGGGGTCGTGGTCACCCAGGGGCACGCGACCGGGTTCCTGCGCACGGCGAGCGCCGTCGCCGCCAAGGACCTGCGCGTCGAGCTGCGCAGCCGCGAGGTGGTCTACACCATGACCTTCTTCGCGGCGGTGATCGTCGTGGTGTTCTCCTTCGCCTTCGTCAAGGACCAGAAGGCGCTGGTCGAGGCGGTGCCGGGGGTGGCGTGGGCGGCGGTGATCTTCGCCGGCACGATCGGCCTGGGGCGCGCCTTCGATCGCGAGCGCGAGGGCGACACCATGCGCGCCCTGCTCCTGACCCCGGCGCCGCGCCTGGCGGTGTTCGCCGGCAAGACCGTCGCCATCACCGCGCTGGTGGTCGCGGTCGAGGTGGTGGCCTTGCCGCTGTGCCTGCTCTTCTTCAACGTCGACCTCGGCGCCGCGGTCCTCCACCTCGCCCTGGTGCTGGTGCTGGGGGCGATCGGCTTCGCCGTGGTCGGCACCGTGTTCGCGGCCATGCTCCTGCGCGTGCGCTCGCGCGACGTGCTCCTGCCGGTGGTGCTCTACCCCATCCTGGTGCCGATGATCATGGCCGGCACCAAGGCCACCGGCGCGCTCCTGGCCGGCGCCGGCGGCGAGGCCTGGTTCTGGACCCAGTTCCTGGCCGCGTACGACGCGGTGTTCGTGATCGTCGCGCTGTGGACCTTCGAGGCCCTGGTGATCGAATGAAGCGAGTCCTCGTCCCCGTGCTCGCCGTCGTCGCCGCCGCCGCCCTGGCGGTGACGCTGCACCTCATCTTCTTCGTCACGCCGCTCGAGCGGCAGCTCTTCTTCAACCAGAAGATCTTCTACTGGCACGTCCCCAACTGGTTCGTCCTGTTCACCTCGGTGTTCGTGTGCGGCCTGGCGTCGGCGGTCTACCTCAAGAACCGCAACCCGCGCTGGGACGACGTCGCTCGCGCCGCCGGTGAGCTGGCGGTGCTGTTCGGCGCCATCGGCCTGGTCACCGGATCGATCTGGGGCAAGGCGGCGTGGGGCCACTGGTGGAAGTGGGAGCTGCGGCTCACCACCTCGCTCATCCTGTGGCTCACGATGGTCGGCTACGTGCTGGTGCGTCGCTTCGGCGGCGCCGGCAGCGAGCGCCTGGCCGCCGGCCTCGCGGTCTTCGGCGTGGTCAACGTCCCGCTGGTCTACTTCGCGGTCAAGCTGGCCGACGCCCTCCAGCAGGAGAGCGCGCACCCCAAGGCCGAGGTCGTCAGCCAGCTCACCTCGTCGATGAAGGCCACCTTCCAGCTCTCGATCCTCGCCTTCTTCGCCCTCTACGCGATGCTCATGATCGTGCGGACCGGCGCGATCCGCGACGAGCGCCGGCTGCGCGACGTGCGCGAGCGCGGCCTCGACGCCGGCATCCTCGAGCCCTGATCCCGACCCGGAGCCATGACCCCATGACCTCGATCCCGACCGTCCCCGCCACGCTCCTCCGGGTGGCCTGTGCGTGCGCGCTCGCGCTGGCCGCGCTGGCCGTCCTGGCCGCGCCCGTCGCCGCCGAGCCCTGTCAGCTCGCGGGGCCGCCGCCGCCCCGCGACACCGGCCGGCCGCCGCCCGAGCGCTGCGACCGCGAGGACGTCTGCACCGCGCACGATCGGACGCTGACCTGCCGCGACGGCCGCTGCGTGCCGTACACGAGCGAGCTGCGCCAGCAGTGCGAGGGCGAGCTGGCGCGCGACGGCGAGTGGTGGTTCGACCTCGAGGGCCGCCTGCGCGGACGCATCCACCGCCAGGCCGCGGCCGAGGTCACGACCAACAACCGCCACGTCGTCTACGCCTACGCCGCGATGTGGCTGCTCGCGGTCGGCTTCGTGGTCGTGATGTGGCGTCGCCAGCAGACGCTGCGCGCCGAGATCGATCGGCTCGAGCGCGAGCTGGCGCGGGCCGAGGGTGACGGCGCTGGCGGTGGCGGCGCTGGCGGCGGCGGCGGTGGCGCTGGTGGCGGCGGCGGCGCTGGCGGCGGCGGCGCGCGCGGAGGCGACGCGGCATGACCTTCGGCCACATCTTCTTCATCCCGCTGGTCGCCATGGCCGGCATGCTCCTCGGGTTCGTCCTCGGCGCGCGCGCCGCGCGCAACACGATGGATCTCGAGAAGAAGCGCGACGCCGAGCGCGAGGCGGCTCGGGCCGCGCGTGCCGCGCGCAAGGCCGCGGCGAGCGTCGGCGGCCCGGGCGCCGCGACCGGCGCTGCCGAGCGAGGCGGTGCGGCGAGCGAGGGCGGCGCCAAACCCGGCACGCCGGCGGGCGAGGCGCGCTGAGCTAGCTCGGCCGCCATGGTAGCGGTCCCGGACCGCGGTCACCGAACCCAAGCCCGACTCCGAACCCGGCTCCGAACCCGGCTCCGAGTCCGAACCCGAACCCGTCTCCGAGTCCGAATCCGAATCCGAACCCGACCCCGACCCCGAATCCGAACCCGAGCCCGAGTCCGAACCCGAACCCGAGTCCGACTCCGAACCCGAACCCGAGTCCGAATCCGAACCCGAGTCCGACTCCGAACCCGAACCCGAGTCCGAATCCGAACCCGAGTCCGAATCCGAACCCGAGTCCGACTCCGAACCCGAGTCCGACTCCGAACCCGAGTCCGAATCCGAACCCGAGTCCGAATCCGAACCCCGTCGGCAAGGTAGGCGCAGCGCTTCTTCTCCGCTCGCCCTGAGCCCTTCACCGACCGCGGTCGGAGATCGCGGGAAACGAACGGCGAGCTGCATCTCTCCGGTCGGCCTGAGCTCTTCACCGACCGCGGTCGGAGATCGCGGGAAACGAACGGCGAGCTGCATC
>CAADGB010000100.1 GCA_900696455.1 uncultured delta proteobacterium | reverse complement strand
TTGCACGCCGGCGCGGCGGCGGCGGCGAGGGCGAGGCCGGGGCCGAGGGCGAGGGCGAGGGCGAGCCAGCGGCCGCGCGCGCCGGCGCTGGCCTGGCCATCCTCACGCATCGGGGCCCTCGCCGGCGGCGGCCGCGTGCGCGGCCCGCCACGCCACCGGCTCGATGTCGGCGAGGACGCGCATGGGGTTGTCGCCGAGGATCTTGCGCAGCACCCGATCAGGCACGCCGCGCCGCGACAGCGCGACCGTGAGGTTGGGCAGGGCGGCGATGTCCTCGAGCCCCTCGGGCGGGACCACGAAGCCGTCGAAGTCGGAGCCCAGGGCCGGCACGTCCTCGCCGGCGACGTCGAGGATGTGCACCAGGTGGTCGACCACGGCCTCGATCGAGGCCCCGCCCAGGTAGCGGCGGGAGAAGATGACGCCGATGCAGCCGCCGTGGTCGGCCACCGCCCGCAGCTGCTCGTCGTCGATGTTGCGCCAGTGCTCGTGGACGCCGAGGACGCCGGTGTGGCTGACCATCGGCGGCTGGGTCGACAGCGCCAGGGCCTCGAAGAAGCCCTTGCGGTTGATGTGGGCCAGATCGACCACGACCCCGCAGCGGTTCATCTCGCGCACGACGTCGCGGCCGAACGCGGTCAGGCCCTGATCGGGGTCGGCGCCCTTGCCCTTGGCCGGCGAGCCCAGGGAGTTGGCCGAGAAGTGGAGCAGGCCGATGTAGCGCACGCCGCGGCGCGCGAAGTGCTCGACCGAGCCGAGGTCGCTCTCCAGGGCCTGGCCGCCCTCGATCCCGCCCAGGGCGGCGATCTGGCCCCGGGCCTTGGCGGCGGCGACGTCGTCCGGGGTCAGCGCCCACACCAGATCCTCGGGCCGCGCCGCCATCGCCCGGTCGAGAGCGTCGAGCTGGGTGTCGACCGAGCGCCGGCAGCCGCGCTCGGGGTAGGGCACGGTCCAGAAGCCGAAGAACTGGGCGGCGACGCCGCCGTCGCGCAGGCGCGGGACGTCGACGTGGCCGACGTAGTTGATGGCCCGCGGCATCGGCCGCTCGTGGCGCTCGGAGATGTCGAAGCCGACCTTGTCCATCAGCTTGGCGGTGTCGGCGTGCAGATCGGTGACGGTGGCGTCGAGGTGGAGGGCGCGGGCTTCGTCGAAGGTGAGGCGGCTCATGGCGCGGTGGTCTCGGCCGCGCGCGGGCGCGGCGCCGGGGTGAAGCGATCGGCGACGGCGTCGAGCACCGCGATCGCGGCCTCGACCCGGTTGAAGGGCGGCATGATGTAGGTGCCGGCGACCCGCTGCTTGACCGCGGCCAGGGCCTCGCGGGCGATGCGCAGGCCCTCGGCGCGGGCCTCGGGCCCCTGCGCGACCCGGGCCATGCGGGCGCGGATCTCGGCGGGGATGGACATGCCGGGGACCTCGTTGTGCAGGAACTCGGCGTTGCGGGCCGAGGCCAGGGGCAGGATGCCGACCATGATCGGCAGGCCCAGGCCGCGGGTGTCGTCGAGGAAGCGCTCGAGGGTGCGCGGGTCGTAGACCGGCTGGGTCATGACCAGCTCGGCGCCCGCCGCCTTCTTGTCCTCGAGTCGCCGCAGCTCGCGGTCGTAGTCCTGGGCGCCGGGCTCGGCGCCGGTGGCGAGCACGAACGCGGTCGGCGTCCCCAGCGGCTTGCCGGCGGGATCGACGCCGGCGTTGAGGCCGGCGGCGATGCGCAGGAGGCCGACCGAGTCGACGTCGTAGACCGGGGTGGCGAACGGGTAGTCGCCCATCTTGGGCGGGTCGCCGGTGATGATGACCAGATCGCGGAGGCCGAGAGCGGCGGCGCCGCGCAGGTGGGCGACCAGGCCGAGGAAGTTCCGGTCGCGGCTGCACACGTGGAGGATGGGCTCGACGCCGGTCTCGGCGGCCAGCCGCGAGCACACCGCCAGGTTGGCCATGCGGGCCGAGGCCCGCGGGCCGTCGGCGATGTTGACCACGTCGACGCCGGCGGCCAGCAGCTCCTCGACCTGGGCGCGGGTACGGCCGAGGTCGGTGCCGGTGGGCGCGGTCAGCTCGACCGAGACCGCGAACTGGCCGCGGGCGATGCGGGCGCCCAGCCGGCTGCGCTCGGCCAGCGGCACCGCCGCCGCCGGCGCGGCGCGCACCTCGCCGCCGCTGGCCGGCCCGCGCGGGGCCTCGACCGCGGCCTCGATCTGATCGATGCGGACCCCGCCCATCATGCGGATCGCCCCCAGCATCGTGCGGATGTGGGCCGGCGTGGTGCCGCAGCAGCCGCCGACCGCGCGGATCCCGCTCTTGAGCATGCGGCGGGCGAAGACGCCGAAGTGCTCGGGGTTGGCGACGTAGATCGTGCGGCCCTCCACCGACGACGGCAGGCCGGCGTTGGGCTGGACGATGACCGGCTTGCCGCGGCCGACCATGGCGGTGCCGGCGGCGTAGAGCTCGGCGGGGCCGGCGCCGCAGTTGGCGCCGATGACGTCGGCGCCGGCGGCGACCAGGCGCTCGGCGACCTCGGCCGGCGCCAGCCCGCCGTCGCCCTGGCCGGCGCCGTCGAAGACGTGCTGCGCCACCACCGGGACCCGTGGCCCGCGCTCCTTGGCGACGGCGATCGCGGTCTCGAGCTCGAGGATCGACGGGAAGGTCTCGAGCAGGATGAGGTCGACGCCGGCGATGACCAGGGTGTCGATCTGCTCGGCCAGGGCCAGGCGCGCCCGCCGGCGCTCGGCCTCGGTGGCGATCGCGAAGCGCACGCCGGTGGGCCCGACCGCGCCCGCCACCCACGCCCGGCCGGCGCTGGCCTCGCGCGCCAGCTTGACCGCGGCGCGGTTGATCTGGGTCATCTGCTCGGCGAGGCCGTGGCGGGCGAGCGTGATGCGGTTGGCGCCGAAGGTGTTGGTCTCGATCACCTGGGCGCCGGCGGCGAGGTAGTCGAGGTGGACCTGGCGGATGAGCTCGGGCTGCGACAGGACCAGCTCGTCGTAGCTGCGGGTGTGGAGGACGCCGCGCTCGTAGAGGAGCGTGCCCATGGCGCCGTCGAAGAGCACCGGGCCCTCGCTCAGGGCCTCGAGGAACGTCTTCACGACGGGCCCTCGTCGGGCGCGGGTCGATCCGGGGCGGAGACCTCGGCGCGCGCCGGCGCGGCGCCCGGCAGGCCGGCGGCGGCGAGGTGGCGGCGCACCGCGCGGAAGGCGTCGCCGCGCCCGACCTGGGCGAGGTGGCCGCCGGGGAACCAGTGGATCGCGCACTCGCCCCAGTGCCGCCACAGGGTCCGCGCCTGGTCGGGCGGGGTGATCCGATCGCCCTCGCCGGCGACGATCATCAGGCGCTCGCGGGGCACGAGCGGTGGTCGCGCCGTCGGGGCGTGGACCGCGAACACCTCGTCGAGGAGGTCGCTCGACACGCCGGCAGCCGCGGCGCGCCGCCGGGCCGGCGAGGTCTCGCCGTGGCGCCACATCAGCTCGCTCATGCTCACCGCCGGGATCATCGCCACCGCGAAGGCCAGCGTCGGATCGAGGGTCGCCCACAGCGCGGTGGTGTAGCCGCCGAGGCTCATGCCGACGGCGCCCACCGCGGGGGCGCCGCGGGCGCGCAGGTGGAGGGCGAGGGCGCGCAGGTCGCTGATGGCCTGGCCGAAGGCCTCGTTGGTGCGGACCAGGTTGGCGCTGGGGAAGAGCGCGCCCGAGCGGGCCGGCCGCCCGCCCGGCCGCGGCGCGCGCGCGCCGTGGTAGGGGAGCTGGACCAGCGCGACGTCGAAGCCGCGGGTCAGCCAGTAGCCGACCACGAACGCTCGCTCCTCGAGCCACCACGCGCCGCCGCCCCAGCCGTGGATGCACACCATCACCGGGCGGGCGCCGGTGCCGTAGAGGCGGGCATGCACGGTGTGGTTCTCGACGTGGCGGTGGTGCTCGGCGCGGAACTCGGGCAGGAGCGGGCGGTAGGCCGACGCGAAGCGCAGGCTGGTGACCGGCGCGCCGAAGGCCGGCTCGACCGCCCGCGCGCTGACCTCGGGCGGCGGCGGCGGCACGAACAGCTCGGCGGCGCGGTAGGCGGCGGCCAGCTCGAGCAGGCGGGCGCGGGCGTCGCGCGGCAGCGCGCGCGGCGTGGTGGCCGCCATGCGCCGCTCCATCACGCGCAGCACGCCCCTGTCGATCGCGGCCGAGGCGCCGGTCACCGCCCGGAGGACATCGCGCAGCACCCGGTCACGTTACAACGAACGCCCGGGCACGGCACCGGCGCCCATGCTATTTGGGGGTGGTGGGTCTCCTCGTCCTCGTCGCCATCGTCGCCGAGCTGGCCTCGGTCGCGATCGTGGCCAGCCACGCCGGATGGCTGATGGCGCTGGCGCTCCTGGCCCTGGCCGGCCTGCTCGGCACGAGCATCCTGGCGGGGCGCGGGGTCGCCACCCTGGGGCGGGCCTCGGCCGCGATGCAGGGCGGCCGCGCCGTGGCGCCGGTCGTCGTCGACGGCGCCCTGGTGGCCGCGGCCGGGCTCCTGCTGGTGATCCCGGGCTTCGTGTCGGACGCGGTGGCGCTCTTGCTGCTCCTGCCCCCCACGCGCGCGCTGGTGCGGGGGCGGGTGGTGGCGTGGCTGCGCGACCGCCTGGTCATGGCCGGCGGCATGGGGATGGGCGTGGGCGATCTGAATGACGTTCCCGGCGGCGGCGTCCCATGGCGAGCGGACGACATGCGCGACGGCGTCATCGACACCACGGCGACCGAGGTCGGTCCGCCGGACGCGCGTGACCTGCGGGCCCCGCGGCCCGCCGAGCGCGACGCGTCGGGTCCGCGGCGGGAGCTGCCGTGACGCGGTCCCGCCGGAGGTCGCCGCGGCGCGGCGGCGCGGTCGTCGCGCCGCTCCTCGCCCTGGCCCTCGCGCTGCTCCTCGCCCCCGCGGTGGCCGCGGCGCAGAGCTTCGGCGGGTTCGCCGGCAACGAGAAATCCTACCTGGTCGGGCGCGACCGCGTGTGCGCGCCGCTGGTCGTGAGCGGCGCGGCGGCGCGCGGCGTGCCGGCGTGCCAGGCGGCGACCACCGACGCGGTGGCGCGGCTGTCGGTGAAGGCGCCGCGGCCCGAGCGCGGCGCCGCCGCCGAGGTGCGCGCGGCGGCGCGCGGGCGCACGGTCACGGTCACGCGCAAGGACGGCGCGGTGGTGGTGGCGTGGGACGCGCCCGATCCGGTGGCGGCGATCGTCGACGTGTGGCGCTCGGCGTACGGCCGGCTGGTCGTGGTCGAGTACACCGTGCGCCGCGGCGGCCGCGAGGTGGCCGAGGTCGTCGGCTTCGACGTCGGGGTCGGCGGCCGCGAGCCGCGCCCCGGCGGCGCGCCCGGCACCGGCGGTGGAGACGGCAGCGGCAGCGGCCCCGGCAGCGGCCCCGGCAGCGGCCCCGACGCGTGGACCGGCGCCACCGCGTCCGGCGGCGGCACGACCCCGACGACCGCGCCGCCGCCCCCCGATCCCAGGCTCACGGCGGCGGTGGCGAAGGCGCGCAAGACCAGCGGCAAGGCCGCGCTCGGCGCGTGGGCGCAGGTCCTCGCGCTCGACGCCGAGCATGCCGAGGCTCGCTATCGCACGGCCGCGGCCCACCTCGCGCTCAAGCGGCCGGCCGCCGCCGTGACCGCGCTCGAGGGCCTGGCGTCGTCGTCGCGGGCCGACGCCATCGAGTGGCTGATCGAGGCCCGCCACGACAAGGCGTTCCGGACCCTGCTCGGTCACGCCGGCTTCCGCGCCGCGGTCGGCCTCGATCGCGCGCCGGTCTCGCCGTACGCGCGGCTGATGGGGCTGGGCGGACAGTGGGAGCAGGCGCTCGTCCCGTGCGACCGCCCCGAGCTGAAGCTGACCTTCCGGCGCGACCGGACGTTCCGGCTCGACTTCCGCAGCGTGTGCCAGGGGCGGCGCGAGGGCTTCGCGCTCAAGGGCACCTGGCGGCAGACCGAGACGGCGCTCGAGCTCCTCCTGGCCAAGCCGGGCGGCGGGCACGACGCGGCGCCGTGCCTGCTCGGCCGCGACGGCGACGAGGACACGCTCACCTGCCACGTCGACGCCGACCTGTCGTTCGAGGGCCGGCCCGTCCGTCGCTAGGGGGGCGCGGGCTCGGATTCGCGCTCGGGCTCGGGGCTCAGGGCTCGGGCTTGGATCCGTGATCTCCATGGGTTAGCTCCAGGGTGATCCCGGCGGGCGCGGGCCGAGCGTTCGCCCCGGTGAACCTCCCGGGGGGCGGCGGTCACTGACTCCCCGGACATCGCGCCGTATGATCGTGCTCGTGGGCAAGAAGAGCGGCAGCGTCGAGGTCGGCCCGGCCCTGGGCGAGCTCGACGAGGCCGAGCTCGTCCGCCGCTGCAAGGCCGGCGAGCGCGCCGCCCACGACGAGCTCTACCGCCGGTTCCGCCGCCAGGTCGCGGCCAACCTCTTCCGCGTGCTGGGCGACCGCCACGAGATCGAGGATCTGGTGCAGGAGGTGTTCGTCATCGCCTTCCGCGGGCTCGCCAGCTTCCGCCACGAGGCGCGGCTCGGGACCTGGCTCTACCGCGTCTGCGTGAACGTCGCGCTCGGCCGGATCCGCAGCCGCACCCGGCGCCCGCCGCCCTTGTCGGTGAGCGACCTGGAGAGCGCGGCCCACGGCGCGGCGCTCGCCGACCGTCCGGAGTCACCGGAGCGCGCGCTCGAGCGCCGCGACGACGTGGCGCGGGTCTACCGCGCGCTCGATCGCCTGGCGCCCAAGAAGCGGATGGTGCTCTACCTGCACGAGATCGAGGGCCGCGACCTGAAGGAGATCGCCTACCTCGTCGACGCCAACGCGGTGACCGTGCGCACGCGCCTGTTCTACGCGCGGCGCGAGTTCTACCGGGCGCTGGTGGAGGACGGCGGGCCGACGCCGGCGCAGGTCGGCGGCGACGGCGCCGCGGGCGGGGCGGGTCCGCGCACCGCACGCGGTGACGATGCAGGTGACGACGGCGACGACGGCGACGGCCGCGGAGGCCCGCGATGAGCCGGCACGTCGCACCGTCACGGCTCGCCGATCTGGCGGCCGGCCGCCTCGGCGGCGCCGCCGCCGCGCGCGCGCGCCGGCACCTCGACGCATGCCCGGCCTGCCACGCGGCCTGGCACCGGGTGAAGGCGGCGCGCGCCGCCTTCGTCGACCTCGGCAGCGCGCCCGCGCCCGAGCTGCGCTGGGATCGGGTGCGGACGCAGATCTACCGCGAGGTCGCCTGGTCGAAAGGTGCGGCGGGCTCGGCGGGTGCGGCGGGCGCGGCGGGCTCGGGCGCGTCCCCGGCGGCGGCGACGTCGCGGCGGTCATGGGCCTGGCGGGCGGCGCCCGCGCTGGCGGTCGCGGCCGCGGCCGCCGCGGTGGTGTGGTGGGCGCCGTGGCGCGCCGCTCACCCCGGCGCTCCGACGCCCGCGGCGGCGCACGTCCCGGTGACGCCGCCGGCGCGCCCGGCGGTCGCGTCGCCGGACCCCTCCGTCATCCCGGTCGAGCTCGCGCCGGCGCCGTGGTCCGCGGTGGTGACCCTCATCGAGGGCGACGCGGCGCTCGCGCCGGCGGGCGCGTCCGGGCCTGGGGACGAAGAGGTCGATCCCGACGTGATCGGCGCGCGCGCGATCGGCGCCGGCGCCCGGCTGCGCACCGGCGACGGTCGGCTCGCGCTCCAGCTCGGGCCGCAGACGGTGGTGACGCTGGGGCCGCGCTCGACGCTGGAGCTGGTCCGCCTCGACGCGGCGGCGGTCACGCTGGCCGTGGACGGTCAGCTCGATCTCGAGGTGGCGCGGCGCGCCGCCGGGCAACGCTTCGTGGTCGCGGCCGGCGAGCGCTCGATCGAGGTCCGCGGCACCGCCTTCCGCGTGGTCCATCACGACGGCGCGCTGGCGGTGGCGTGCGAGCACGGCCGGGTCGTGGTCCAGGCCGGCGACGCCGCGGTCGAGGTCGGCGCCGGCCAGGGCCTGACCCTCGACGCCGACGCCCCGGTCCTGGGCCGGGCGCCGCGGTCGCTCGGCGACGACGAGCTGGCCGCGCTGGTGGCGACCCGGGCCGCGCCGGTGCCGGTGTGGCTCGACGCGGACACGGCGCTGCGCACCACCGCGCCGCTGGCGATCCTCGCGCCGCGCGCCCGCGCGGTGAAGGTCGACGGCGTGGTCATCGGCCGCGGGCCGGTGTGGATGCGGGTGTCGCCCGGCCGCCACCTGGTCGAGGCCGAGCTCGCGCCCGGCCGCTTCTCGCCGGCGCGCTGGGTCGAGGTCGACGGCACGACGACGCGGCCGGTGACGTTGACCGCGGCCGAGCCCGACGAGCCGCCGCCGGTGGGCGGCCCCGAGGCGCGGCGGGCGCGCCGCGCCGAGCTGGCGCGGGCGCTCGATCAGGGGCGGCTGCGCACCTGCGTCCGGGCGCTCGACAAGCAGGGGATCGCCGCCGGCACCCACGTCGAGCTGGAGATCGGCGTCGACGCCGCCGGCGCCATCCGCTTCCTCAACATCGCCGACACCAGCCTGCCGGCGCGCGCGGCGGCCTGCGTCCGCGACGCGGTGGCCGCCGCCCGCCTGGGCGCCGGCGTCGCCGCGTCGTGGCGCCACCGCGTCACCTTCTGACGCGGGCCTCGCCTGCGGCCGGACTCCCGGCCGGGCGCGACCGTGTCGCGCGTGGTCCGCCTGCCGGACGACGCGGGCGCGCCGCGTCAGCGCGTGGTCGCGCCCAGCATGTCCTCCCACCGCGTCGAGAACAGGAGGTAGTCGGCGACGTCGAAGGGGTGGCGGGCGAGGGCGGCGCGCTGATCCTCGCGCAGGGCGGCGGTGAAGCCGCGCTGCGCCCGGTCGACCGCGTCGAGGACGTCGCGGGCGAGGGCCACGCCGGTGGCGGGCTTGAAGGTCGCGGGCAGGAGCTCGCCGCCCAGCGCCGCGGTCATCAGGCGATCCTGGATCTCGCCGGCGGCGTCCTCGACCGCGCGATCGAGGGCGGCGCGCTGCGACCCGTCGAGGCCGGCGACGGCGGCGAAGTCGTCGCGACCGCGCGCGACCCGGCTGCGGTGGGGCGCGACCGCGGCCTGGGCCAGGGGCACGACGCGATCGCGGTAGTGCAGCAGGTCCTCGCCGGGCTGGGGGGCCAGCCACATCACCCACGCCGGCGCGCTGACGCTCCACGCCGGCCCGTCGTCCTCGACGCCGTCGGCGCCATCCGGGCCTCGCGCCCGGTCGCCCGCGCGGTCGGCGCGCGCCGCGCGCCCGCCGCGCTCGTCGTCGGCGCGGGCGCGGCCGTCGCCGCCC
>CAADGB010000099.1 GCA_900696455.1 uncultured delta proteobacterium | reverse complement strand
GCCCGCGCCCAGCTCCGCCGCGCCTTCGCCGCCGACGCGGCGGCCGCCGCCGAGGCCACCGCCGCGCTGATCGCCGACGAGAACGCGCCGGCCGACGCCCGGGTGTTCGCGATCCGCGTCGTGCTCGAGGACGGCGACGTCGGCCCGGCCGGCGCGCCGCGCCTGGTCGACCCGGTGCGGGCCGCGGTCGGCTCGCGCGCCGAGGCGGTGCGGGCCGCCGCCCTGCCCCTGTTCGCACGCGTCGCGCCGTCGGGCGCCGTCGAGGACATCGCGCGCATCGGCGGCGAGCGCCTGAGCCGCCCGATGAAGGTCGCGGTCGCGCTGGCGTGGGGCGAGCTGGCCCGGGCCAAGATCCCCGAGGCCGGCCCCGCGCTCGAGCGCCTGATCAAGGACGACGCGTTCGAGGTCCGCGCCGCCGCCGCCGAGGCCATGGGCTACCTCGGTCGCCCCGCCCAGGACACGCTCATCAAGATGGTCAAGAACGAGCGCATCGAGGTCGCCGCCGGCGCCGCCCGTGGGCTGGCCCGCACCGCCGACGTCGGCGCCTCGGTGCCGGTCGCGGTCGGCGGCATCGCCCAGCTCTGGCCGCGCAAGGGCCGCTCGCGGCGCGAGGCGGCGATCGTCTTCGCGCAGATGGCGAAGAAGCGCCCGGCGCCGGTCATGAACTATCTGGCGGCGGCCGCGCGCGCCCCCGACGATCCCGCGCTCCATCCCATCGGCGCCGAGGGTCTGTGTCACGCCGCCAACCAGGGCAACCTGGAGGCGCGCCGCCAGCTCCTGCGCGTCACCGACGATCCGGCGGTCGAGGTCCGGCGCATGGTCATCGCCTGCGCCGCCGACGGCCCCGACGCCGGCAAGAACGGCGTGGCGGTGGCGACCCGCCTGGTCAAGGACACCGACGGCCAGATCCGCGCCGCGGCGGCGCGGGTGCTGGCGCTGTCCACGGCCAAGGGCGGAAAGCTCTCGGGCGGGGTCGGCGACGCGCTCCTGGCCCTGCTCGAGGATCCCGAGCGCGAGGTGCGGGTGATCGCCGTCCGCGCCGTCGGCGGCCTCGGCGCCGAGGCGCCGCGGGGCGCGGCCGCCGTGCTGGCGCGGGCGTTCGAGCGCGCCGACGAGGGCGAGAAGCTCCTGCTCCTGCGCGCCGGCCGCGCGGTCGGGGCCGACGAGCTGGTGGGGCTCGCGATCGCCGACGGCTCGCCGCTGGTCCGCGTCGAGGCCGTCGACAGCGCGCTGGCGACCGGGGTCGGCGCCGCGCCCACGGTCTCCGCCGCCCTGGCCGACGTCGACCCGCAGGTGCGGCGCGCCGTGCTCGCGCGCCTCGCCACCGACAAGGACAAGCTCGAGCCGGCCGCGCTCGAGCGGGCGCTGGCCCTGGCCGTGCGTGACCCCGATCCCGAGCTGCGCCAGCTCGCCCTGACCACGGTGGCGCGGGTCGCCCCCAAGGAGGCGGTGGCCGAGCGCCTGGGCCGCTCGCTGTCGGCGCGCGCCGAGCGCGAGCGCGCCGCCGCCGCCGCCGCCGCCATCGGGCTGGTCGAGCGCGACGCCCAGCTCGCCGTCAAGCTCCTGACCCCGCTGCTCGCCGATCCGTCCCACGACGTGCGGGTCGCGATGCTGGCGTCGCTGGGCTCGGCCTACGCCGCCGTCAACTCGCCCGAGCAGCTCTCCAACCTGCTGACCCGCGCCGAGGGCGACGCCATGAAGCGGCTGGCCGCGGCCGCCGCGTTCGTCATGCTGGCCCGCACCGACGCCGGGCGCGCCGCCGCCTCCAGCGCGCTCGGCCGGATCGCCGAGCGCGGCCCGACGATGGCCCGCCGCACCGCCCGGCTGGTGGTCGGGCTCATCGAGAGCCAGGCCGACGGCATCGCCTTCCTGGAGCAGCTCGTCCCCTGACGAGCGGCGCCGACGTCACGACGGGACCGCGCGACGGGATGACCGGGGCCGCGCGACCGGCGAGGCGCGTGGCTACCGGCCGGCCGTCACGACCACCGTGGTCGTGATGCCGCCCCGCACCGCGAAGCGGCCGGTCACGGTGAGCCGACGCGGCGCGATCGCCGCCACCAGGTCGTCACAGATCCGGTTGGTCACCGCCTCGTGGAAGGCGCCCTCGTCGCGGAAGCTCCACAGGTAGAGCTTGAGCGACTTGAGCTCGACGCACAGGCGGTCGGGCACGTACTCGATGTCGATGGACGCGAAGTCGGGCTGGCCGGTGATGGGGCACAGGCACGTGAACTCGGGGCACTGGAACTGGATCACGTAGTCGCGCTCGGCCTTCGGGTTGGGGAAGGTCTCGAGCGACTTGCTCGGCCGCGTGGTCATCGCCGAGCCATACCACCGAAAAGGACACGGGCCCGTTGCCGGGCCCGTGTTTGCTCTTGTGTGATGGCGAGCCCCCTGCGGAGCTCACGGCGTGGAGGTTGGCCTAGGGGCGCCTCTCCTGAGAGCGACGACTGTTACATGACATGTTCGGTTCTTCCTCCCCTGGCATAGGCCAGAGCCTGGCGAGCGGCCCGCAGACAATCCGCGGCTCCCGTGGCCAGGCCTTCGTAATGGGCACCTCGGCCCGTCTCGAAGACCACCCTGCGCGTGCCCGTCTGGCGTCGCGTGGTGACTGTCGGCGACATGGTCGCGACCTGATCTTAGGGGATCCCGATCGCCCGCGCCAGTCCTCGCTTTCGAGGACACCCGCCGTCCGTCGCCGACCTGGAGAGATCCCCGTCACGCGACCCGTCCGGACCGCACCGGGGAGGCGCACGCCAGGCCGGACGCGGGCGCCTCGCGGCCCGCACCCACGGCCTGGCGGCGACGGCTCAGAACGTGAAGATCTGCTCGGCCTTGGGCATCGCCGGCGCCTTGGGCGCGGGCTGCTCGGCCTTCTTGATGATGGGGGGCGGCGGCTCGACCGCGTAGCGCGCGGCCGCCGAGGTCATCGGGATGACCGGCCGCGCGGGCGCGGCGGTCGCCGCCGGCTGCGTGGAGCGCGGCGGCGAGCCACCACCCGACGACACCGGCCGGGCCGGCGCGGGGGCTGGCGCGGGCGCGGGCCGCGGCGCGGGCCGCTCGGCGACCTCGGGCGCAGCCTCGCCCTCGCCGAGGAAGTCGCCCACCCGGTTCTCGACGAACTGGCTCATCGAGATCCCGTTGGTCTCGCAGAACGACTTGAGCCGCTCGTACGTGGTGCGGCTGACACTGATGCTCCGCCGGGTCTGCTTCTTCGCCATGTTGATTCCTTACGCTACCGGTAGGGTACCGTCAAGGACGACCTACTAGCACTGGTACCCTCTCTCCACGCACGGGAGTACCACGGACGTCTGACACCGACGCCCAACCCCGCGCCGCGCCACGGCCCGTCGCGCACCGGGCGCCGACGGCGGACCGATCGGGGGAACCGCCCGGCATCGACCTGCTACCATCGGCGGACTGCACTTCGCCTAGCGGGGGTCACGACTTCGAGATGTGGGCTGCGATCCGCCTCGTGCGCGCCACGCGCGTGTTCGGCACGATCTTCCTCAGTTACCTGTGGGGGCTCTCGTGGGCGCGCCTGTGGCCATCGCGCTGTGACACCGCCGAGCGCTGGCGCAAGCTCCACCGCCGCAACGCGCGTCGCATGTACAAGGGCTTCGTCCGCCTGCGCGGCGTCTACATCAAGCTCGGCCAGATCCTGTCGATCATGGGCACGTTCCTGCCGCGCTCCTACACCGAGGAGCTCGAGGGCCTGCAGGACGAGGTGCCGCCGCATCCCTACCCGCAGATCGCCCGGGCGTTCGAGCGCGCGATCGGCCGGCCGCCGCACGAGGTGTTCGCCAGCTTCGAGCGCACCCCCATCGCCGCGGCCTCGCTCGGTCAGGTCCACGAGGCCCGCGACGCCGACGGCGTGCGCCTCGCGGTCAAGATCCTCTACCCCAACGTCGCCGAGATCATCCGCGTCGATCTCAAGGTGCTGGGCTGGGCGCTGCGGGTGTACCGGACCTTCGTGCCGGTGCAGCAGATCGAGCGCGTCCACGAGCAGCTCCAGGACATGCTCGAGCGCGAGACCGACCTCGCCAACGAGGCCCGCTGCATCGAGCGCATGAGCCAGAACTTCGCCGGCGACCCCGACGTCCTGTTCCCGCAGGTCTTCCCGGAGTGGAGCCGCAAGACCGTCCTCACCATGGGCTTCATGGACGGAGTCAAGATCAGCAAGAAGGACGCGCTGGCCGGGCTCGGCCTCGATCCCTACGCCGTCGCCACCAAGCTCACCCAGGTCTTCTACAAGCAGCTCTTCCTCGACAAGTTCTTCCACGCCGACCCCCACCCCGGGAACTTCTTCGTCCAGCGCGGGCCCGACGGTCAGGTCCGGATCGTCGTCCTCGACCTCGGCTCGGCCAGCCAGCTCGAGGACTCGCTGGCCGACGGCATGCTCGACATCCTGTCCGGGCTCATGACCAAGAACGACGACCTGGTGGTCAAGGGCATCGAGACCATGGGCTTCGTCGCCGAGGGTGGCGATCGCGAGCTGCTCGAGCGCACCGTGCGCAAGTACTTCGAGAAGCTGCTCAACCTCAACATCACCGACTTCTCGAAGATCAGCCCCGACGTCGCCCAGCAGTTCGCCGACGGCGACATGCGCCGCGACGAGCTGCGCGAGCTCATGAAGTCGATCGCCTACCCCGACGGCTGGTTCTACGTCGAGCGCGCGGCGGTGATCATGTTCGGGCTGTCGTCGCAGCTCGCGCCCAAGCTCAACACGGTCCAGGTCGGCTTCCCGTACGTCATGCGCTTCCTCGCCGAGCGCATGGCTCAGCGCACCGCCGCCGCCACCGCGCCGACGCCGTCGCGCGCCACCGCGTCCTGACGCGGCGCCGCCGCGGCGAGCGCCAGCACCATGCGCAGCGCGCGCTGGCCGCCCGGGTAGGCGCCGAGGTCGCCGGGCGCGACCGCGAAGCCGGCGCTCCGGTAGAGCCGCTGACCGATGAAGTTGTCGTCGGCGACGGCCAGCCGGAGCTCGACCAGTCGCGCCGGCGCGACCCGCGGGCGCAGCGCCTCCGCCTCGGCGATAGCGTGACCGAGCAGCGCGCGCCCCAGCCCGCGGGCGCGGTGGGCCGGCTCGACCGCCAGCGCCAGCAGATCGGTCACGACCTCGCCGGGGTGGTCGCCCGCGAAGCAGCCCAGCACGACGAAGCCACGCCGGCCCTCCGCCGCCCCGGCGACCCAGGCCATGACGTGGGGCTGGTCGAGCCACGCCGGCAAGATCGTGGCGTAGTCGCCCAGCGCGGCGAACGCGCGCGCCCCCAGCCCGACCAGCCACGGCCGGTCGGCGGCGGTCGCCGGCCGGATCACCCGGCCTGGGCGCTGCCGGTCTTGGCCGGCTGGCCGGCGGTCTTGGCCGGCAGCGGCGCGGCGCGGTCCTGCCTGAGCGCGCTGGCCGCCAGCGGCGCGGCGCCGCCGTTGCCGCTGCTGGACGCCGCGACCGGGGCTCCGGAGGCGGCGACGTCGGCCCGCACCAGCTCGCGCATCGTGTACCGCCCGGGCGACGTGCGCGCGAACCGCGAGGACTCACCCTTGCGCTTGATGTCGAGGGCGAGGTCGCGCGCCACCACGGTGTCGGGAGTCTTGGACTTGCTGGGCAAGCGGGCCCCCGCGCGCTGCACGATCTCGCGCACCGACATGGGCACCGCCGTCTCCCGCAGGATCTCCTCAACCACGGCTAACGTGCTCATCTGCGTTCCTCCCCCGGGCGGGACGACGTGCCGCTCGACCGGTACAGCGCGCTCCGGCAGTGGCCATTTCCCCCGTGGCCTTGCATGACAGTTCCTCGTCGACGTCTCCCGGTGTCGCGACCTGGCGTCGTGAACCACCGAGGGACCTCATCCTAGCCAAGTCCCCCCCGTGAACCAGTCTTGACATCGTCGATTTTTCTCGTCGCCGCGGGCCGAGAAATGATCGGCGCGCCGCGGTTGCATTTTTCCTCCGGACTCGCCAACCGGCGGCCGCGGCCGGACGTGGTGCCCGGCGTGGGGCGTGGTGGCCGGGCGTGGTGGCCGGGCGTGGTGGCCGGCGTGGTGCCCGGCGTGGTGCCCGGCGTGGTGCCCGGCGTGGTGCCCGGCGTGGTGCCCGGCGTGGTGCCCGGCGTGATGCCCGGCGTGGTGCCCGGCGTGGTGCCCGGCGTGATGCCCGGCGTGGTGCCCGGCGTGGTGGTAGATGATGGGCACGCGGGACGACCCGCGGGAGGGAACATGTACGCCGTCATCATCGCCACGGTCCTCGCGCTCACCAGCTTCTCGATCAAGCCCAACCCCCGGGCGCCGACCGCGGCCGCCGTCCTCGAGCACGCCGTCGACGACGCCGACCTCGTCGTCCACCTCGACGTCGCCGCCACCGTGGGCGCCAACTACGGCGTCCTCGCCAGCCTCTCCGAGGACGCCCTCGTCAAGCAGGTGCCGGAGCTGCGCCAGCAGCTCACCCAGGCGGTGATGCAGCTCGAGAGCGGCCGCACCATGGCCCGCGCGATGCTCGGCTTCGACCCGGTCACCGACCTCACCTCGGTCACGGCGTTCGTGCGGATGCGCGAGGGCATGCCGCAGCCCGAGTTCCTCCTCGTGGTGCGCGGCACCCTCCCCGCCGACCTGCCGGCCAAGCTGGCCTCGTCGCTGGGCGGGCGCACCGGCAGCGTCGACGGCCGGACCACCGTGACCCTGCCCGACGGCACCGTGATGGGCACCTCCCGCAGCGGCGCGCTCCTCGTCGGCAAGGCCGAGTGGGTCAACGCCCGCGTCGCCAGCGCCTGGCGCGCCCCCGCCCACGCCAAGGGCTCGCCGTGGGCCCGCATCGCCACCGCGCTCGACGCGCGGCCCTTCTTCCTGATCGCCTCCAAGGCGGCGCCGGCGCTGGTCGCGACCCTGGCCAAGAACCTCGGCGACAACTTCGGGCGCGACCTCGTCGCCAACCACAAGCTCGGCGTGCTCGCGGTCGCGGCCACCGGCGTGACCTGGATGTACGAGGCCAGCGACGCCGGCTTCGCCCGCCGCATGGAGAGCGCATCGCTCGGCCTGCTCGAGCTCATGCGCGCCGCCCACCTCGCGCCGCGCGGGATGGCGCAGGTCGCGGTCGCCGCCCTGCCCAGCTACGCCCGGGTCTCCAAGGATCTCGACGCCGTGATCGGCGCCCGCGACAAGCTGCTCGCCGCGGTCTGGGACCTGACCGGCGACGGCAAGTTCACCGCCCGCGTCCGCGTCGACGGCACGCTGGTGACCGCGACCGCCACCGGCAAGAAGCTGAGCGACGTCCTGCCCATCAGCTTCGTGGGCGGCCTCGCCGCCATCGGCTTCCTCACCGCCGCCGACGCGCCCACGCCAGTGCCGCCCGCCAGCAAGCCCCCCGCGGTTCGTCCGGCCCCGCGGCCCGCTCCGGCGCCGCCGCGCAAGGGCACCAGCCTCGGCGCGCCGGTCAAGACCAGGTAGCTCGTTCGGGTTCGGGTTCGGGTTCGGGTTCGGGCTCGGGTTCGGGCTCGGGCTCGGGCTCGGGTTCGGGCTCGGGCTCGGGCTCGGGCTCGGACTCGGGTCCGGACTCGGACGCACGCCCCGCTCACCCTGAGCGAAGCCCCGAAGGGGCGGAGTCGAAGGGGCTCGGGCGCGGCCGTTCAGGCACGCCGCGCGTCGCGGCTCACGCCACGAGCTCGCGGATCCGCGTCAGATCCTCGAACAGCTCGGCGTCGGCCTCGGCCGTGCGCGAGCGCGCCACCGCCGCGCCGATCGCGTCACCGCCGTCGGCCGCGATCTCGTCGACGGTGATCTCGATGATCATCTCGTCATCGATCGCCGGACAGTCCTCCCCCAGCCGACCGGCCCGCCGCTGCCCGATCCGGCGCTCCCACTGGAAGACGCGGCTGTCCGGCCGCCCGGCGCGACGGTCGGGGCCGCGCCGGTCCCGGCGCAGCGCCTCCTTGATCGCGGCGATCGTCGGCGGCAGCGGGTCGAGGGCCATCGCCTGACCGGCGCAGCTGTAACAGGTCGGGTACCAGGCGCCGTGGAGCTCGGTCGAGCGCAGCAGCCGGCGCCGCCGCTCGCTGCACACGACGCAGCGGGCGCCGAGGCCGACCGGCCGGGCATCGACCCAGCGGGCGTAGCAACCCCAGCACCGCCCGCGCCGGAGCTCGTGGACCTTCGCGCCGCAGACGTCGCAGTCGTGGGTGGGGGGCATCGACATCGTCCGGGCAGCGTCGATCCGGACGCCGGGGCGGGCAACTTTTCGGCGCGGCCGACGAAGACGATCGGCGGCCGGCGACCGCGTGGTACCGTTCGACCGTCTTGCCGTCGACGCGCGCGTTGATCCACGCTCCGTGGTCGGCCTCGAAGGTCGGGACCGCGCTGCGCTGCCCGCGCCTGTTCCACTTCCGCTACGTCGAGCGGGTGCCGGAGCCCGAGGTCATGCCGGAGGCCCGCATCGGCAAGGCCGTCCACGCCGCGATCGAGGCCGCCCTCGGCGGGACCCCGCCGCCCGAGGCCGCCGCCGCCGCCCGCGCCGTCCTCACCGACGACCACGAGCAGCGCCGCTACGACGTCCTGGTCGCCGGGGTCGAGCCGTTCGTCGCCCGCATCGGCCGCTTCCGCCGCGGCCGCCGGGTCCAGCGCACGCTCGTCGAGTACTCGCTGGCGGTGCGCGAGGACGGGACCGCGACCCAGTTCTACGCCGGCGACGCCTACTACCGCGGCATCCTCGACGCCGGCTTCCTGTACGACGAGGACCAGCTCGCGGTCGTCGACCACAAGACCGGCGTGCGCATGCCCTACGCGGCGCTGCGCGATCAGCTCGAGGGCTACCTGGTGCTCACCGCCGCCGCGTTCCGTCAGGTCCGCCGCTTCTGGCTCGGGCTGCACTGGGTCGCCGAGCGCGCGGTCGAGTGGACCGAGCCGGTCGACGCCGCCCGGGTCGCCGATCGCATGGTGCCGACGGTGCTCGACAACATCGAGGCCGCCGCCCTCGCCGTCGACGACGGGCCGCGCACCAACCCCGGCCCGTGGTGCGACCGCTGCAGCTACCGCGGCCTGTGCCCGGCCAGCCGCCAGGATCGCTGGGAGCCGGTCTACGACGACTACGACGAGGACGACTGACGCGCGCGCCGGACCGCCGGCGCGCCCGCGGCGCGCGGCGCGCAGCGGGCGAGCGGTTCCCACGCTCGGAGCAGATCGCCTCGGCTGCGCCTCGGCTCAGCGCCGGTAGTCGTACCAGGCGCCGTCGTAGGGCGCGGCCTGGTGGCAACGCGCCCAGCAGAAGCTGGGCCGGACCTCGGCGCCGCCGGGCTCGTCGGCCTGGGTGAACAGCCAGCCGCCGTCCGTGGCGAGGTCGGGATCGGCGGCGTCGCGACGCATGATGGCCAGGTAGCGCAGCGCGCCGGGCGCCGCGCCGTCGAGGTCGCGGATCTCCTTCACGACGATCGAGCCGTCCGGATACGCCGTGCTGGCGCGCGTCGGATCGGCGGCGACGTCGTTGGCGTAGATGATGCGGTGGGTGTCGCCGTGACCGGGCGCCGGCCCGCGCACGTCGACCCGCTTCCAGGTGGTGTAGTCGCCGAGCGGGGGCGGGCTGACCGCCTCGGTGCAGCCGGCGGCCGCCAGCAGCGCGCTCGTCGCGGCGAGCCGCGCGGCGGCGCGCCCGGCGGTCCGCCCGGCGCCGACCCCGGCCGGCGCGCTCACGGCGCCTCCACGGTCAGGCCACCGGCGGCCAGCTCGATCCAGCCGCCGCCGTCGTCGACCGCGGCCCACAGCTCGTAACGGCCCGGCGGGAGGTCCGCCGGATCCCAGCGCAGCTCGTCGCGGCCGGCCCGGATGGGCGCGATCAGGCGATCGACCCCGGCGCCGCGCAGGCGCAGGCCGCCCACCACCAGATCGCCGTCGGCGTCGTCGAGGCGGTAGCGCAGGATGACGCGACCACCGTCGCGACCGGAGGCGTCGACCTCGATCCCGGGCAGGGCGTTGCCCGGGCGGGCGACGCGGGGCGGCGGCGGGTCGGGTGGCGCCGGCACGGCGCGGGCCCAGGCCAGGAGCGTGTCGCGGGCGCGGTCGTCGAGCGTGGCCCGCGGCGGCATGCGCCCGCTCGCGACCTCGGCGGCGATCGCGCCGGCGGCGAGCGCGGCGCCGATCACGACCACGTCGTCGTCGGCACCGGCGGTCGGCCCCTCGTCGACGACGGTGTCGTCGTGGCTGTCCAGCCGCAGGTCGGCGGGGGCGCCGCCGATCTGCGGGTAGGCGTGGCAGCGGACGCAGTTCGCGGCCAGGAGGGGCAGCACGTCCTCCTGGAAGCTGGGCGAGGCCGGGACGTCGCCGACGCAGGCGGCGAGGAGGGCCGCGGGCGCCGCGAGCCAGGGCGGGGCGAGGATGAGCGGTCTCACAGGTAGTAGTGGAGCTGGGCCAGCGCCAGCCAGCCGGGGTGATCGAGGTCGTTGCCCTGGGCCGAGGCCCGGCCGAGCAGGTGGACCTCGAGGTGCGCGCGCGGGAAGTACTGGAGGTCGACCTCGAAGGCGTCGCGGCTCGAGCGCAGGCCGAGGTCGGGCTGCCAGCGGTGGAGGCCGGCGCCCAGCCACAGGCCGCGGGTGAGGAGCTGGCTGGCGCTGGCGTGGGCGGCGAGCTGCCAGCGCGCCGCGTCGACCGCGGTGAAGCGCTGACGCTGGAGGTCGAGCTCGGCCTGCACCAGCAGGCCGGCGTCGGCGAACCAGCGCTTGCCGGTCACGCCGGCGGTGACGACGTCGTCCTCGGCGGTGGTCGCGACGCGGGCGTGGGCGCCGACGGCCGCGGTCTCGTCGAGCAGCCGGCGCTCGTAGGCGGCGGCGATCCCGCGGGCGCGCGGCCCGGCGCCGAGGAACGCCACTGGCCGCGGCACGTAGGCGTGGAGGTGCGCCTCCCAGGTCACGCCGACGTGGCCGACGGCGACGCCGTACGGCTCCTCGAGCAGGCCGAAGCCGAGGTAGCGCCGCACGTACGCGGTGTGGTCGGCCGTGCGCAGCCCGAACACCGGGAAGAAGCGCCCGACCCGCACGTAGCGGGCTCCGGGCTGGTACATGACGTAGTGCTCGCGCGAGGCCAGGCGCTCGACCAGCGGCGGCTGCGGCGAGCGGGCGCCACCGCGCAGGCCGGCGGCGAGGTAGACGGTGACGCCGGCGCCGCGGCCGGCGACGTACAGCTCCGCCTGCATCGGGAAGGCCAGGCCCTCGCGCTCGTCGCCGCGGTGCTTGAGGCCGCCGGCGGCGCGCAGGTCGCCGCCCAGCGCCAGCCACGGCGGCGGATCCCACGCGCCGTGGAGGAGCGCGCCGTCGCCGCCGCGGCTGAGCGCGTCGCCGGCCTCGAAGCGCCCGTGGTCGTCGAGCAGGCCGCCGCCGGCCGGCGACAGGTGGCAGTCCTGGCAGCGCGCCGACCCGCTCGACAGGTGAAGGCGCGGGTAGGCGTGCGCGGCGCTGGCGACCGCGAGCAGCGTCGCGACGGCGGCGGCGGCGAGGGCGGCGGCGCGGATCGCGGGCGTCCACCGCGCGCGGCGCCCGGCGGGCGTCAATCGCACGGCGCGCCCTCCTCGATCCAGCGCTCGACGAGCTGGATCTCGACCTCGGGCAGCGGCACGTCGGGCGGCATCAGGGCGCGACCGGCGCCGCGGAGCTGGTAGACGAGCTGCGAGCGCTCGGGGCTGCCGGGCTCGACGTAGCTGCGCGGCGGCGAGCCCGGCCCCACCGGCTCGCCGCAGATCCGCCCGGGCAGGAAGGTGTAGGCGCCGGTCGCGCTCGACAGATCGAGGCCGGCGGTGGCGGCCAGGGTCGAGTGGCAGCCGGCGGTGGCGCAGGCGGGCGCGACGATCGCGGCATGGACGTACGCCCAGCGCGCCGGCCGGTCGTCGGCGGTGTCGGCGCAGGCGGCGGCGGCGAGCGCGGCGGCGACGGTGACCGGCCACCGACGACCGGGCCGGTCACGCCCGGAGGACGGGCCGTCCCGGGGCGCCGGCGCGACAGCGCGTGAGCTCGTCATGCCCGTCGCCTACGCCGGCCCGCGTCCGCCGGTTACAACCTCGCGCCGGCCGGCGGGCCGCGCGGGGCGACGGCGCTGGTCGGCCGAGGCGGGCCGCGATCAGGCGCCGCGGCCGGGGCGGGCCGCGATCAGGCGCCGCGGCCGGGGCCGCGCCAGCGCAGGACGCGGGGCGGCCACGGCGGCTGGCCGTCCTCGCGCCGGGACGGCGCCGCGCGCGCGGTCAGGCGCGCGATCATCACCAGCGTCTTCTCCAGCTCGGGCGGGGCGGGCGCGTCGACCGCCGCGATCTCGGGCTCGGCGCCGCTGGCCAGCGCGACCGCGTAGCCCCAGGCCGCGGTCGGGGTGATCACCCAGCCGGCGTAGCGGACCGGCTCGGCCGCGGCGTCGGCGGTCGCGGGCTCGGCGTGGGCCCCGGCCGCGGCCGCGCGCTCGAGCAGGAAGCGCGCCCCGTCGCGGGGGCGCAGCCGCGCCAGCTCGGCCTCGGTCACGGGGCGCGCCCGCGGCCGCTCGACCGCCCGCGCGCCGTCACTCGCCGAGGTCCTGGGCGAAGCGCGCGCTGACGTTGGCGGCGTTGCCCCACTGCGACTTCCGCCACTCCAGGTTGTTGGCGCGCAGGAGCCACAGCGGATCGAGCACGAGGCGGGCGCCGATCGACGCCGAGGCCTGGCCGGCGAGGTTCTTCATCTCGTCGGGGTCGCGGGCGAGGTCGAACACCCGCAGCGCCGAGCCGCCGCTGATGCGCACCTTCCAGTGGCCGATGCGGGCCCCGTGCGAGTCCTCGTACATCGACGTCATCGACATGCGCGGGTAGCCGCGGCCCACGCCCCACGACAGCGGCAGGAGCGACTCGCCCTGCCACTCGGCGTCCAGCGGCACGCCGAGGGCGTCGGCCACCGTCGGCACCACGTCGACGAGCTCGGTGCCCTCGGAGAACTTGCCGGCGCCGATCATCGGCGGGTAGCGGACCAGGAGCGGCACGTGCACCAGCATGTCGCGGGTCGACTGACCGTGGCCGACGCGGCCGTCCTCCCACTGCTCGTCGCCGTGGTCGGCGGTGATGATGAGCATCGTCCGGTCCCACATCCCCTGCTCCTCGAGCCGCTTGATCAGCTTGCCCAGGACCTCGTCCTGGTAGCTGACGTTCGAGTCGTAGATCGCGCGGACGTGCTTGATCTCGGCCTCGGTGAGCGTGATCGCGCCCGAGGCCGCCTTGCCGGCGTCGCCGCCGGAGAACACCGTGGCGAACCGCCCGCTGTAGCCGGGGTTGTACTTCGAGATCCACGGCTCCTTGGCGCGCCACGACACGTGGGTGTCGACCGTGCCCAGGTAGAGGAACCACGGCTCCTGGCGGTTGCCGACGAACTTGAGCCCCTTGTCGAGCAGGTCGTCGGCGCGCAGGCCGAGCGCCTCGTGGATGTGGTTGGAGTAGGCGTCCCACGCCGTGCCGAAGCCCCAGCGCTTGGGCTCGACGTAGCCGTTCGAGGTGGCGCCGGCGGTGTACATGCCGGCGGCCTTGGCGACCTCGTCGATCGTCGTCCACTTGAGATCGAGCTTGGCCTTGGGCGCGATCATGTCGTGCTTGATCGGGTACAGCGACGACCACAGCGACGCGTGCGAGACCCGCGACTCGTTGCCCTGGACGTAGTGCTGCAGGAAGATCGCCGAGGTCTCGGCCAGCTTGTCGAAGACCGGCGACTCGGGGCGCGCCGCCGGGTTCCACGGCCGCACCCGATCGGCCCGCAGCGAGTCCATCACGAAGAGGATGACGTACTTCGGCGGCTCGCCGCGCTGGGCCTTGGGCTCCTCGCCCGGCACCACCAGCGCGGCCTTGCCCAGCCGAGCCTGCGGGCAGCCGCCGGCGACCAGCTCGAGGCGCGCGGCCTTGCCGGCGAGGCCACCGAGCTCGACCGCCGAGCCGAGGCCGACCAGCTTGCCGCTGGCGCTGGCGCCGTCCTCGGCGATCGCCCGCACCGACACCTCGCACGCCGCGTCGGGGAGATCCGCCGTGACCCGCCCCTGCTCGGGCACCATCACGTACCAGGCCATGCCGCCGCCCGACGGCATCACCAGCGCCTGCTGGGCCGGGTCGTAGAACTGGGCCGCGGCCTCGCCGGGCGCCGCGCCGCCGACCTGGATCCACTCCATGGCCAGGCCGCCGCTGCCGGCGAAGAACAGGAGCTCGTTCTCGCCCTCGCGGAGCTGGCCGGCGGGCGGGGTCAGCTCGATCGTCTGCCAGCCGGCGGCGAGCTGGGCGTTGACGTCCTTGTTGCCGTTGACGCGCACGCTGAAGGCCTGCGCCGCCGGGGCGTGGACGCGGACCCGCACCACCGGGTCGCCGCGCAGCTCGTCGGCGGTGAGCGGCACGTCGACCCGCGCCGACTTGCCGGTCATGCGGGCGACGCGCACGTCGCCCTCCTTCTGGCGCAGCTCCCACGCCATCTTGGCCTTGCGCAGGTTGCCGAAGCGCGTGTACTTGGCGAAGCCGGCCGAGCCGGCCGGCACCACCAGGCCACCGCCGCGCAGGAGGTGGCCCGCCAGGCGGTTGTCGGTGAGGGAGAAGACGGCGCGCTCGGGGCCGCGCGACGGCGCGCGGACCGGCTCCTTGGCCACGGCGGTGCCGCCGCCGACGGCCGCGCCGCCGCCCTGGTCGACGGCCTTGCCGGAGGACTGGTCCTTGCTTCCGCTCTTGCCGCAGGCCGCGAGCGCGAGCGCCAGCGCCGCGATCACGCGAGGGGTGGAGATCATCGAGAAACCCTATGCATGGGGGTGGTCGGGAGGCAACAAAACGCGGCGCGCCCCGGGGGCAACGCGCGCGCGCCGGGGGATATTGCATGCGTGCGCCGCGGTGGCCACCGCGATCGGCGGCGGCGCCGTCGGGGCCAGCCGCCGAGCGCGCCTCGGCGTCAGGTCACCCGCCAGCCGTGGCTGTAGACGTTGAGCCGCGGGCCGCGCGCGAACCCGCACAGGGCGACGCCGAAGCGCTCGGCGACGTCGACCGCCAGCCGGCTGGGCGCCGACACCGCGACCACGATCGGCGCCCCGGCCAGCACGACCTTCTCGATCAGCTCGTAGCCGAGGCGGCCCGAGACCGCGACGATGCGATCGGTGAGCGGGAGGTGGGGCAAGGCCCAGCCGATCACCTTGTCGAGCGCGTTGTGGCGACCGACGTCCTCGCGCACCGCCAGGCGCTCACCGCCCGCGGTGAACAGCCCGGCGGCGTGGAGGCCACCGGTGGCCTCGAACCTCGCCTGCGCGGCGCGCAGGGCCGGCGGCAGCGCCGTGAGGATCGCGGCCGGCACCGTCAGGTCCGAGGCCACGGTGGCGGCGCGGGTCTCGAGCGCCGCCAGCGCCACCCGCCCGCACACCCCGCAGGCGGCGGTGGCCATGAAGCTGCGCGCCGCCAGCTCGGCGGCGTCGGCGTCGACCTCGACCCGGTCGGCGTCGACCTGGGTGATGGCGCGAGCGGCGAGCGCGGCGCCGCCCTCGGCGAACAGGAGCCCGCGCACCAGCTCGACGTCCTCGCCCGGCGTGCGCATCGTGACCGCGGCCTCGACCCCGCGGGCGGTGATCGTCAGCGGCGCCTCGTCGACGAGGTCGTCGGGCTCGCGCCGGCGGGTGCCGGCCTCCACATCGATGCGCTCGACGAGCCGCGTGGTCACGCCTCGTTATACGACGAGTCGGCGAGTGCGGCGCGGCCTCCCGCCAGCCACCGCCGGCGCCGCCGGCCGCCGGCCGCCGGGTCACGCGCGGCCGTCGAGGGCGTCGACGGCGTGGCCGAGGTGGGGCTCGAGGCGATCGCGGTCGGGACCGTGGGTGGCGGCGGTGATGGCGCCGCGGACCGCCGCCACCTCGACCCAGCGCGCGGCGCGGCGCAGGGCGGCGCGGGCGGCGGGCAGCCCCCAGCGCCCGCGGATCGCGGCCACCACCACCGGCGCGGCGTGGCCAGAGGTCTCGGCCAGCGTGGCGACCGCGGCGACGCGGTCGTCCCCGACCAGGCCGTCGACGGCGCGGACCAGCGGCTCGCGGCCGCCGTCGTGCAGGAACCCGACCAGCTCGTCGAGCTCGTAGGCGCGTAGCGGCTCCTCGGTCGCCGGCGGCGGCAGGTCGCGGGCGAGGTCGAGCCGGGGCTGGGCGAAGGGCGTGCCCAGCACCACCGGCTCGGCGTCGCGCAGGACCCACGCCGCCCACCGCTCGAACGGCCTCACCTCCAGCGCCTCGCGTGCGCCGAGCAGCGCGGCGCCCAGGCCGCACCAGACCTCGGCCGCGCCGCTGCCGCTGCGGATGAGCTCGGCGAGCAGCACCGCCGCGCCCAGCGGGCGGCGGGCGCGCAGGAACATGCGCGCGACCCGCAAGCGGCCGTCGACGGCGGCGGCGACGGTCAGGGCGCCTCCCCGTCGGCGCCGGGCGCCACCCGGGGCGCCGGCCCGCCGTAGAAGCGCTCGAGCTCGGCGTAGAGCGCGGGCGCGCGCCGGCGCAGGTCGCCGGGGCGCTCGAAGAACGCCTCGGTGGCGACGGCGAAGAACTCGGCCTCGTTGGTGGCGCCGTACTCGCGCAGGACCCGCCGCAGCGTCCGATCGCGGCGGCGCAGCCGGTCGAAGCCGTGCTGCATGATCGTCGCCCACGGCCGGTAGTGCTCGCTGGCGTGGAGCTCGGGCGCGCCGTCGAAGGCGCCGTCGGCGCGGTCGAGCACGTGGGCGAACTCGTGGACCGCGGTGCAGTGGCCGTCGCCGGGGTTGCGCATGCCGGCCAGGACCGCGTCCCAGGCCAGCACCACCACGCCCCAGGCGTGGGCCTCGCCCAGCACCGCGCCGTCGGCCGGATCGGCGCCGGGGTGACGGTACGCCGACGGGTAGACCACGATCTCGGTCAGGTCGTCGTAGCGGTCGACGTCGAGGTGGATCACCAGGCGCGCGGCGGCGGCGGCGATCGTCACCCGGACCTCGTCGGTGATCTCCATCCCGCCGGCGGCGATGAAGTGCTTCTCGGCGACCAGGACCTGGACGTCGCCCAGGAGCCGCGCCCGGTCGGCGGCGTCGAGGCGGGCCACGAACGGCGCGTTGCGGGCGAGGATCTCCAGCCAGGCCGGCGGGAACGGCTCGCCGCGCACGCGGCGGCGGCGCCGCCGGCGCCACCAGCCGACGATCACGGCCGCCTCGCCGGCGCCCGGCCGAGGGCGGCGGCCACCAGCGGCCGCAGCTCGTCGACCAGCTCGGGCGCGCACACCAGGCGCACGGTCGCGGTGGGCTGGCCCAGCGGCATGTCCTCGAGCAGCCGGCCGAGGGTGACCGTGCCGTGGCGGGGGTGGCCGACCACGTGCAGCTCCTCGTCGGCGCGCGGCACGTAGCCGATCTGGCGGGTGGTGTCGACGGTGACGTAGGTGCGGGCGGCGGCGCCGAAACGCCGCGCCGCCAGCGCCGCCGCCGGCTCGGCCACCCGCTCGGCGACCTGGGGATCGTCCCCGAGATCGAAGGTCTTGAAGAGCCGGCGGTCGACCAGGCGCGCCGCCAGATCGCGGACCACCGGATCGTCGGCGGCCGGCCCCTCGCCGCGGCCGCCCCAGGTGTCGAGGGCGTGCAGCACGCTGACGTCGTGGAGGCGGAGGTAGCCCTCGACCGCCAGGGTCTCGCCGCGGGCCAGGGCGGCGGCGGCGGCGAGGCCCGGCGGCTCGGCGCCGGCCCGGGCCAGCTCGGTGTAGCGCTCGAACAGCTTGACCAGCATCCACTCGGCGGCGCGCACGGTCTTGTGGTGGTAGACCTGCGCGTACATGTACGAGCGGGCGAACAGGTACTGCTCGACGGCGTAGGTGCCGCGGCGGTAGTCGATGACGAGGTCGCGGGGATCGTCGTCGCCGGTGCGCACGTCCTCGACCGCGAGCGCGTGCAGGATCCAGTCGAGGTCGTAGGTGGCGTAGCCGGCGCCCGAGAAGTGGCCGTCGCGCAGCAGGTAGTCGAGGCGGTCGACGTCGAGCTGCGACGACACCAGCTTGCGGGCGAAGGCCGGGCGGTACTGTTTGTGCCAGAACGAGCGCACCGTGGCCGCCAGGCCGGGGGCCAGGGCCTCGAGCGCCGCCGCCAGCTCGGCGTCCTCGGCGACGATGCGCTCGCCCCAGCGCTCGTGATCGCAGCCGGGGAAGACGTGCTCCCAGGCGTGGGAGAACGGGCCGTGGCCGACGTCGTGGAGGAGCGCCGCCACCTTGACGTCGAGCGCGACCTTGCCGTCGAGCTTGAGCTGGCGGGTCACCCGCTGCGCGACGTGGAGCGCGCCCAGGGCGTGGGAGAAGCGCGAGTGCTCGGCGCCGGGGTAGACCAGCCAGGCCAGGCCCATCTGGTGGATGCGGCGCAGCCGCTGCAGCGCGCGGGTCTCGAGCAGCTCGGCGATCGGGCGCTCCTCGCCGCGCAGCTCGATGAGGCCGTGGACCGGATCGCGGAACACGCGGTCGCGCACGACCCGACGATCGCCCGGGCCGCGGCGCCGGTCAACGCGCCGGGCGGTCAGGCGCGCGGGCGCGGCTCGGCGGCGCGGCTGATGCGCGCGCTGCGCACCGTGCGATCGGGGTGATCCTTGGGCGGCCGCGCCGCGGCCAGCTCGAAGCGGTCGGCGGCGGCGGCCACGATCTGGAAGCGGGTCTCGTGGGGCAGGACCCGGATCGCCCCGATCTCGGCCTTGGTGATGCCGCCGCGGGTGCACAGCACCGGGATGAGCCACTTGGGATCGGCCTTGCGGGCGCGCCCGACGTCGATCCGGAACCACACCAGCGGCCCGCCGTCGCCACCCTCGGCCGGCGGGGCGCCGCGGGTCGGGCGCGGCCGCGGCGCGCGCGCCGCCGGCCCGTCGACCACGGTCAGCTCCTCGGGCGCCGGCAGGCGGGCGCGGTGGGCGCGCACCAGGGCCAGGGCCAGGAGGTCGGCGCTGTGGCTCGAGGCCAGCGCGGCGGCCGCCGCCCGCTCGTCGTCGGTGGCGTCGCCGGCGATCGCGCCGATCTCGGCGACCAGCCGCGCCTGGTCGGCGGCGCGGATGTCCTCGGCCGACGGCGGCGGCAGCCAGGTGGCGCGCACGCCGGCGCTGGCGAACAGGCGCTCGGCGAGGCGGCGGGCCGGCGCCGGCACCAGCACCACCGCGGTGCCCTTGCGCCCGGCGCGGCCGGTGCGGCCGCTGCGGTGGACCAGCACCTGGCCGCTCTGCGGCAGGTCGGCGTGGATCACCAGCCCGAGGTCGGGCAGATCGAGGCCGCGGGCGGCGACGTCGGTGGCGACGCAGGCGCGGGCCCGACCGTCGCGCAGGGCCTGCAGCGCGCGGCTACGCTCGGCCTGGCTGAGCTCGCCCGACAGCGGCACCACCGCGAACCCGCGCTCGAGGAGGTTGTTGGCGAGGTGGGTGACGCCGTCGCGGGTGGCGCAGAAGATGAGGGCGCCGGCGTCGCTGGCGCGCAGGAGGTTGACCACCGCCAGCTCGCGCTCGCGCGGCGCGATCGCCATCGCCTGGTAGGCGATGTCGCCGTGGGCGCCGTCGTCGTCGGTGGTCGCCACCCGCACCGCGTCGCGCTGGTAGCGCCGGGCCAGGGCCAGGATCGAACGCGGCAGGGTGGCCGAGAACAGGACCGTGCGCCGGACCTCGGGGGTCGCGGCCAGGAGCGCCTCCAGCTCCTCGCGGAAGCCGAGGTCGAGCATCTCGTCGGCCTCGTCGAGCACGACCGCGGCGACGGCGCCCAGGTCGAGCTGGCGGCGCTCGACGTGATCGCGCAGCCGCCCCGGCGTGCCGACGACGATCGCGGCGCCGCGCTCGAGCGCCCACGCCTCGCGCCGCATGTCCATGCCGCCGACGCACGCGACCACGCGGGCCCCGGTCGGCGCGTACAGCCAGGTCAGCTCGCGCTGCACCTGCAGCGCCAGCTCGCGGGTCGGCGCGATCACCAGCGCGCGCGGCCGCCCGTCGGGCGCCGCGAACGCCGGCGCCTCGCCCAGCAGCGTCGGCGCGATCGCCAGCCCGAAGGCGACGGTCTTGCCCGAGCCGGTCTGCGCCGAGACCAGCAGATCCCGCCCCGCCGCCCGCGCCTCCAGCACCGCCGCCTGCACCGGCGTCGGCTCGACGTACCCCCGCGCCGCGATGGCGGCGAGCAACCCGGGATGCGCAGGCGGAAACGGCATGCCCCCCTGTAGCCCCCTTCGCCGGCGCCGCACAAGCCCGCCCCCGCCCCGAAAATACCCCCTGCCGCCCCCGAGGCCGAGCCCGAGCCCGAGCCCGAGCACGAACCCGAGCCCGACCCCGACCCCGAGCCCGAGCCCCTTCGACTCCGCCCCTTCGGGGCTTCGCTCCTAACGAACGGCGCCGGCAAGCGCCCGCCATCACTCGCGCGACGGCCGCAGCTTGTCGGCCTTCGACACGCCCTCGCTGGCGCTCGGGCGGCTCAGGCCGACCGGAGGAATTGGCTCGCCGTTCGTTTCCCGCGATCTCCGACCGCGGTCGGTGAAGAGCTCAGGGTGAGCGGGTCATTCAGCCCCGAGCCCGAATCCGATCCGAACCCGCCTCCGAACCCGCGCCCGACTCCGTGCGAGAGCCCGAACCCGAGCCCGAGCCCGAGCCCGAACCCACGCCGCCCCCGGCCCGGATCACCTCAGAAGCTGGCGCCCAGCCACACCGTCCCCTGCCGCACGTTGGCCGTGTTCTGCGGCCCGAGCAGCTTGGGCCACCCGGCCTCGATCCCCGCCCGCACCCGCCCCAGCCCCACCCCCGCGCCCAGCACCACCGGGATCTCCACCTTCTCGCCGAACCCCACCAGCTGCCCGCGCGCGCCGGTCAGGAGCCACGCCGCCGCCCGCCGGCGGCCCACGCCCAGCCACAGCGGCGCGATGAGCGTGTCGCGGTTGCCGTACGCGCGCCGCCCGAGCGCGACCTGGACCTCGGGCTCGGCCACCAGCCACCACCGCCCGCGCGCGGTCCGCACCGAGCCGCCCAGGCGCACCACCGCCCGCAGCGGGCCGAGGCCGATCGCGCCGGCGCGCACGAGGGCGGTGGCGACGAGCCGCTCGCCGTCGTGCACGCGCAGGCGTGCGTCGACCAGCGCCCCGGCGTACGCTCGCGAGCACCTCCGCCCGGGCCCATCGTGACACCAGCCGCCGCCGTGATCGACCGTGCCGCGCCCGCGGCTCGAGTGACCGAGCCCGATGGTCAGCCGCGCGTCGACGCCGTGGGCGACGTCGACGCCGGTGGCCCACGGATCGCCGACCTCCCCGGGCAGGTAGAAGTACGTCGACAGCCGCAGCTCGTGGACGGCGAGCGCCTCGCCCCGCCCCGCCGGCAGGCGCGGCGCCCCCACCCACCGCGACGCCGGCGGCGCCGGCTCGGCGCGAGCCACGGCCGCGCCGCCCGCGCCGGCGGCGACGACCGCGGCGGCCAGCGTGACGACGAGCGGCGCGGCGCGCACGCCGCGACCATACTCGGCCTGGCCGCGCTGGCGCTCGCCGGCTGCGCAGATCCGGTGTCGGCGCTGTCGGAGGTCTACTACCGCGGCCCGGGCGAGCGCGTCCTGTGCGCGGTCGGCATCGACCACGGCCGGGCCGACGACGCCGGCATCGCCGCCGGGCTCGATCGCGCCCGCGACGACGGCCTGGTCGTCCAGCTCTACGCCCACGTGCCCGGCCGCACGGTCGCGGTCGAGCGCCTCGAGGCCGTCCTCACCGGCGCCCGCGCCCGCGGCCTCGACTGGTTCACCTACGACGACCTCGCCGACGGCGTCGCCGCCGCCCCCGGCGTCGCGCTCAGCTTCGACGACGCCGCCATCGACGAGTGGTGGTCGCTGGTGCCGCTCCTCGACGCCCACGGCGCCCGCGTCACGTTCTTCATCGCCTACTACGAGACCTTCTCCGCCGAGCAGCGCCAGCGCCTGCGCGACCTCGCCGCCCGCGGCCACGCCGTCGCCGCCCACTCGGTCCGCCACCTGCGCGCCCCCGACTACGCCGAGCGCCACGGCCTCGCCGCCTACGTCGCCGACGAGGTCCGCCCCGGCGTCGACGCCCTGCGCGCCGACGGCCACGCGCCGCGGGTCTTCGCCTACCCCTACGGCGCCCGCACCTCCGAGCTCGACCGCTACCTCCTCGAGGACTTCGCGCTCGTCCGCTCGATCAGCTTCTCCCGCGACCCGCTCGTCGTCGTCGACCCCTGCCCCGAGTGACGACCCGCGTGAGACCGGCGAACGGCCGCAGCGCCGGCCCGACGACCGAGGTGGCCACGAGCCCCGACGCCGTGAGGTCGTCCGGTGACCGGCCGCACGCGCCCGACCCGGCGTGGCCCCGGCGGTGGACCGGGCGCCGGGCTCGTGCGTCTCATCCGGACATGCGCCTCTCGTCGAGCTCGCGGTCACGTCCCGGCGGTCGCCCGGTCCTCCTCGCCGGCCTGGTCACCCTGGCGCTCGGCCTGGGCGGCGCGAGCCGGCCGGTCGCCGCCTCCCCGGAGCCCACCCTCACCTGGTCGGTGGCCGACGAGCTCCACGGCGGCAAGCGGCGAGCCGTGGCGCGGGTGAGCACCGCCCACGTCATGCCGTGCATGAACTACACGCTGCCGACGCGCCTCGAGCGCCGCGGCCGCCGCCTCGTGCTCCGGGTCGGCGCCCCGCGCGCTCCCACGATCTGCCTGACCGCGCTGGGCTACGCGACCGGCCAGGTCAGCCTCGGCGACCTGCGCCCCGGCAGCTACCAGGTCGAGCTCGTGCACCGCGGCCGCACCGACCGCTACCGCCTGCAGGTCAGCGACGACGCCTTCGCGCTCCAGCCGGCCTCCGGACGCTTCTCGACCGGCGCCGTCGAGCCCCGCCTCGCCGCGCCGCCGCCGCCGCCCGCGCCCCGAAAATGAGTTCGGCGGCCGTAGCCGGCCGCCGAGCGTGACGTGTCCCCTTCGAAGGTTCGCGATGCTGTCGTCTGCACCGAGCCAGTCGTGCGTCACCGCGCG
>CAADGB010000098.1 GCA_900696455.1 uncultured delta proteobacterium | reverse complement strand
CGGCCCCCGCGGCGGCGACCGCGCCCGCCCCGGCGGCGGCGACCACGGCCGGCCCGGCGCCGGCGGCGTCCACGGCCATCGTGCCCCGCCTGCCCGAGGCGCCGGCGACGCCGGTCCTGTACGGCGATCAGGCCGGCGACTTCGTCGACGTGCCGGCCAGCAACATGCGCAAGCGCATCGCCGCCCGCCTGACCGAGGCCAAGCGCGACGTCCCGCACTTCTACCTGATGCGGCGCTTCGACGTCGAGCCGCTGCTCGCCTTCCGCGGCCGCCTCAACAGCCTGCTCGGTGACCGCGGCAAGGTCTCGGTCAACGACCTCATCGTCAAGGCGGTGGCGCTGGCGCTGCGCCGGGTGCCGGCCTGCAACGCGGCCTGGAACGGCGACAGCATCCGCACCTTCCGCCGCGTCCACGTCGGCATCGCGGTCGCGATCGACGACGGCCTGGTCACCCCGGTGGTTCGCGACGCCGACCTCAAGGGCATCGGCGTCATCGCCGCCGAGGTCGGGGACCTCGCGAAGCGCGCCCGCGATCGCCAGCTCAAGGGCCACGAGATCACCGGCTCGACCTTCACCGTGTCGAACCTGGGCATGTTCCAGATCGAGCGCTTCACCGCCATCCTCAACCCGCCCGAGGCCGGCATCCTGGCGGTGGGCGGCATCGTCGAGGAGCCGGTGGTCAAGGACGGCCAGGTCGTGGTCGGCAAGCGCATGACCGTGACCATGTCGTGCGACCACCGCGTCATCGACGGCGCGCTCGGCGCGAAGTTCCTCGCCGTCCTGGTCGAGCAGCTCGAGCGCCCGGAGTCGCTGGCGCTATGACGCGCGACGCGACGCGCGGCAGGGGTGAATGCCGGGGGCCTGGACCCCGGCCGAGGGGACGGGCACGTCCCCTCTCGATCAACCAGCTCGAGCGCCCGGAGTCGGCGGCCCTATGAGTGACCCGACCAGCGATCCCCTCGACGTCGTCGTCATCGGCTCCGGCCCCGGCGGCTACGTCGCCGCCATCCGCGCCGCCCAGCTCGGGCTGCGGGTGGCGTGCGTCGAGAAGGCCGAGCTCGGCGGCATCTGCCTCAACTGGGGCTGCATCCCGACCAAGACGCTGCTCAAGAGCGCCGAGGTCCTGGAGCTGTTCCACCGCGCCAAGGAGTTCGGCCTCGCCGTCGACAACCCGCGCGCCGACTTCCCGGCGGTGATCCAGCGCAGCCGCGACGTCGCCCAGAAGATCTCCAAGGGCGTCGCCTTCCTCCTGCGCAAGAACCAGATCGAGCACGTCGCCGGCACCGCCCGCCTGCTGCCGCGGGCCGGGACCTGGCGGCCCCACCAGGTCGAGGTCGCGCTCGCCGCCGGCGGCACCCGCACGCTCGCCACCCGCCACGTCCTCCTCGCCACCGGCGCCCGCGCCCGCGCCCTGCCCGGCATGACCCTCGACGGCGAGCGCCTGATCGAGTACCGCAAGGCGATGACCCTGCCGGCGCAGCCGGCCTCGCTCATCGTGATCGGCGCCGGCGCCATCGGCGTCGAGTTCGCGTCGTTCTACCGCACGCTGGGCACCGAGGTGACGATCGTCGAGTACCTGCCCCGCCTGGTGCCGAACGAGGACGCCGAGATCAGCAAGGAGCTGGGCAAGGCGTTCGAGAAGAAGGGCGTCAAGCTCTACCTCGGCCACAAGGTGACCGAGGCCCGCAACGCCGGCGACCGCGCGACGGTGACGATCGAGCCCGCCGCCGGCGGCGCGCCGCGGACGCTCGAGGCCGACGTCATGCTGTGCGCGGTGGGCATCGCCCCCAACACCGAGGGCCTGGGCCTCGACGCCCACGGCGTCGCCCTCGACCGCGGCTTCATCCAGGTCGACGATCGCCTGGCCTGCGGCGACGGCCTGTGGGCGATCGGCGACGTCATCGGCCGCGGCCTGGCCCACACCGCGTCGGCGGAGGGCGTGTACGTCGCCGAGCAGATCGCCGGCCACCCCACGCGACCGGTCGACTACACCGCGATCCCCGCCTGCACCTACTGCCACCCCGAGATCGCGTCGGTCGGCTTGACCGAGGACAAGGCGAAGGCGGCCGGCATCCCCATCAAGGTCGGCCGCTTCCCGTTCCGCCCCCTGGGCAAGACCATGGCCGCCAGCGAGTACCCCGGCTTCGTCAAGACCCTCTGGCACGCCGAGACCGGCGCCCTGGTCGGCGCCCACATGATCGGCCCCGCCGTCACCGATCTCATCGCCGAGCTGACCCTGGCCAAGACCACCGAGGTCAACGTCGAGTCCCTGGTCTTCACCGTCCACGCCCACCCCACCTTCGCCGAGGCGGTGAAGGAGGCCAGCGAGGACGCGCTCGGCCACGCCATCCACCTCTGATCTGACCGGCCGCCGCGGCCCGCCGCGAACGCGATCAGTGGTGGCCGGGCCCGTGCGGGTGGCTGTGGCAGACCCGCTTGTGCTTCTTGCCGCGGTGGTGGCAGTGATCGTGGCGATGGCTGTGGGGGTGCGCGCCGTGGCCTCGGCGGTGCGCCGGGCCGGTGCGGACGACGCAGCCGGCGGACACCAGCGCCAGCGTCACGACGGCGACGAGCATCAGGAATGCGTGCTTCATGGGGCCTCCCGATCACCACGCTACCAGGCGCGGGCGTGGGTCCGCACGGCCCGGCGTGGGCCCGCCGCGCACGCCGGCGCACATCGCCGCCGCCACGGCCGGCATCGCCGTCGGCGGCGACCGCCCTCGCCGTGGCGCGGCCGCGGCGGCGCCTCGACCTCAGGCTCGCGCGGCGATGGCCGCGATCGCGTCGACCAGCTCGTCCCACACGCCCGGCGGCATGTGGTGGCCCATGCCGGGCACGACGTGGAGGCGCGCGCCGGGGATCGCGCGCGCGGTGGCGCGACCGGCGGCGACCGGGATGAGCGGATCCTCCTCGCCGTGGACGACCAGGGCCGGGACCCGGACCCCGGCCAGCGACTTCGTCCGGTTCCCGGACGCGCAGATCGCGGCGAGGTGGCGGAGGAAGCCGCGCGGCGAGCCGCCGCGGGCGAAGGCCTGGCGACCGAGCGCGCGCAGGGCCTCGCCGTCGACCTCGTAGCGCGAGCCGCCGATCGTGCGGAAGACCCGGACCGCGTGCTCGGCGGCCTCGTCGGCGGTGCGCGGCGCCGGCGACAGCAGCGCGCGCAGGGCGGCCGGCTTGCCGCCCAGCATGTGGCGGCGCCCGCCCGGGCTCGACATGATCGAGGTCAGCGACGCCACCCGGTCCGGATGCTCGATCGCGAGGTGCTGGGCGACCATGCCCCCCATCGAGCAGCCGACGACGTGGGCGCGCGCGACGCCGAGGTGGTCGCAGAGGCCGACGACGTCGCGGGCCATGTCCGACAGGGTGTAGGGCGCGGCGACCGGCAGGCCCGCCATCCGCCGGCCGAGCGTCGGCCACGGCCGCGGCACCGGCAGGTGGTCGAGGCGGGTCGACTCGCCGATGTCGCGGTGGTCGAAGCGGATGACGCGATGGCCGCGCGCGGCCAGGCGCGCGCACAGGCGCTCGTCCCAGAAGATGCGCTGGGCGCCGATGCCCATGACGAGCACGAGCGGCCGCCCGTCGCCGGTCTCGTCGTAGGTCAGCTCGACCTCGCCGCCGACCCGGGCCCGCCCCGTCGTCCACCGCACCGCCCGGTCGACGCTCGCCGGCGCCGTCGCCGGCGCCGTCACGGACCGCCCTCGCCCATCTCCTCGGGCGGCTTCACCTTGAAGGGGTCCTTGATCTTGATGATGTCGGGATCGCCGTCGTCGGGCTTGGTGTCGGGCTTGGTGTCGGGCTTCGTCGTCGGCCGGGTGTCGGGCCGGGTGTCGGGCCGGGTGTCGGGCTTCG
>CAADGB010000097.1 GCA_900696455.1 uncultured delta proteobacterium | reverse complement strand
GGCGGGGCTGCGCGGTCGGCCGGGCGGGCGCCGGCGCCACCGCCGCCCTCGTCGGCCGCACCGCGCGCTTCGGCGTCGCCGGCCGCCGGCCGCCGGTCTGGAACAGCCGGATCAGCGCGCCGACGTCGCCGACGTCGATGTCGGCCTCGCAGTCGTCGTCGTCGAAGCGCAGCGTGGTGCCGCCGGTGTAGATCGTGCAGCGCAGGCTGCCGGTGAAGTTCGGCATCGTGAAGCGCACGCCGTCGAGCAGGACCTTGTCCAGCGACTTGTCGAGGTAGATCTGGCCGCGGTCGACGCGCAGCCGGCCGAGACGGAGGTCGAGCTGGTCGACGGTGATCCCGTACTTGGTGTCGCCCTTGCGGCGCAGGGCGTGGAAGGTGCCGTCGAGCTGACCGCCCACGCCCCGGGTCAAGGCCGGCGGCAGCCACGGCCCCATCTCGATCGGGCGCCGGATGTCGATGTCGGAGTCGACCCAGAACGGCGAGCGATCGGAGCCGTCGCCGCCCCACTTGGCCGACAGCCGGACCTCGCCGCCGGCGCCGCGGGCGACGAACTCGTCGACCGCGCCCTCGTCGACCGCGAGGTCGTAGACGCCGACGAGGGTGTCGAGCTCGAGCAGCAGCGGCGGCTCCAGCAGCGACAGCCTGTAGGTCAGGCCCGAGGCCTTGAGGGCGATGCTGGGATAGAAGACGATGGGGCCGGTCACGACGGCCTCCAGGGTCACGTCGTCGCCGCCGATGTCGGGATCGATGGACTGGCGCAGGAGCGCGCCGGCGTTCTCGACCCGGGCGTTGACGTCCCACATGCCGCCGTAGGGCGTGTCCCAGTAGTCGATCATCGAGCCGTCGAGGCGGGCCCGCGCCCCGTTCTTGGTGAGGAACGTGGCGTCGAAGCGCAGGGGGTTGGCGACCGGATCGCTGGGCCAGCCGCCGGGGAGCTGGGCCAGGTAGTCGACCTTCACCTCCTGGATCGGGAACGAGTACTCGCCCTGGGGCTTCCACGCCCCGTCCTTGCCGCGCTCGTAGAACAGGTCGACCTGCCCCTCGCCGCCACGGGGACGCAGCGAGAAGTAGAACTTGGGCACCAGCGGATCCGAGGGATCCATGAACAGGAAGCCCTTCGCCGACAGATCGGCGATGGCCATGCGGAACAGGTAGCCGTCGCCGCGCTCGTCCAGCGGCTTGGTCCGCACCTCGAGATCGAGGTCGCGCAGCTCGAAGTCCTGGAGGTCCCACAGGGGCGAGCTGGCGGCGAAGACGCCGGCGTGGAAGCCGGCGGAGCGCCGGCCGTAGAAGGACGCGATCAGGCTGAAGACGGTGCTGTCGTAGTCGTGGAGCGGGTAGGGCTCGGTGACCTCGCGCAGGAGGACCTGGCCGCCGTGCACCACCAGGCGGCGGATGACGAAGTCGTGGCGGCCGAACATGAGCGCGTGCAGGTCGAGCTCGGCGGTGATGCGCTCGGTCTGGATCACGCGCTCGCCCTCCGCGTCCCAGACCGCGACGTCGTGCAGCGTCACCGGCAGCCAGCCGCCGGTGACCACCTTGGGCAGGGCGTTCATCGGCCACTCGATCGAGCGGATCTCGATGCGGCCGCGCATGCGCTCGTTCATCATCGCGCACAGGTTGCGGGCCAGGTCGGGCCCCTCGAACTGCACGCGCACCACCGCCAGGGCGCTGCCCAGGAGCAGGACGAGGGTGAGGCCCACGCCGGCGAGCCACCACCGGAGCCGGCGCCGGCCCGATGACGGCACGCGTTCCAAGGGCCCCGAGGCTACCACGGACCGGCGGCGCCGACGTGTGCGCGGCTCGCACCCGTCGCGGCGGGGCGCGACCGGCGGCGCGCGGTGGCGACGCGCGCGGTCGAGTTTCGCTTGCCGACGTCGAGCGGACCGCTCATAAAGGAACTACGGCCCCTTCTCACGAGGTATTCATGACCAGCCACGCTTCCGACGAGCCGCGTGCAGGTGAAGGTGGTGAGAGCGCTCCGCGTCAGCAGCCCGTGCTCCCCGCCCTGGCGCGCGAGGTGATGCGCCCCACCTCCGACCGCGGTCGGCTCGCCGCGCTCGCCACGATCTGCTCGCTCGCCGGTGTCGCCCTGGGCTTCGCCCTCGCCGGCACCATGTTCGCGTCGATCCCGGTCGCGACCCGGGTCGCGTACCCGGCGCAGGTGCGCTGCCCGGTCGACACCCCCGCCTGGATCGGCGTCGGCATCCGCAGCGACGGTCCGACCGCCGGCGCGTGGGTGCGAACGATCCAGCCCGGCTCGCCCGCCGCCGGGATCGATCTCCGCCCGGGCGACGTGATCACCGCCATCGACGATCGCCAGGTCGACAGCGCCGACGAGCTCATCCTGTCGGTGCGCTCGCGCACGGCGGGCTCCCAGGTGTCGCTGCAGGTCCAGCGCGGCGAGCTCCGCCTCGACCGCCAGGTGGTCCTGGAGTCGATGCCGCGCGCCATCTGGCACGCCGAGCGCCGCGGCGCCGCCGGCCGCTAGCCCACCCGTGATCCATCGGGCCGGCCGGCGGCGGCGGCGCTCGACCCGGGACTGGTCGCCGGCCAGGCCTCGGCCCGTCTACTGGCAGTAGCCGGCCCGGCCGCCGGCCAGGATCTGCACGCAGGTCCCGGCCAGCGAGTCGGCGGTCTCGAAGGTGATGGCGATCTCGTCGTTCACCAGGGCCGGGAACGGCGCGGTCGGTCCGACGCTGCCGTCGGACCGCGCCGTCGTGATGATCCCCTCGCCGCGATCGCGGTTGTAGACGTAGACGACCGCGTCCGCGTAGCTCGCCTGGGGACCGTACGAGAACGACGCGACCCCCACGTCCACGTCGAGCGTGAAGGTCATGCGCTCGGGCTCGGGCGGGGGGATCGGGATCGAGGGCGTGACGCAGCCGCCGGCCGCGAGGGCCAGGGCGACGATCAGCGCGGACAGGCGTGGGACCACGAACCAATCCTACGCAAGATCTGGGCCTCCTCGCCACCCGGCTCGGACCCGACAACCCGCCGAAACCAAACAAGCCCCGTGGCGCGAGGACGCCAACGGGGCTGACAGACCGCCAACGGGGTTGGCGCCCGGGGCTCAGCGTGTCCGCTTCGCCTTCATCGGGAACATGATCGACACGCCGACACCGGCGAACAGGTGGTGAAGGAAGCGGTTGTCGTCGTCGCCGCGGAGGTTCTCGCCGACGAAGAGGTCGGCGTTGAAGTCGGCGCCCGACGGGTTGTCGGAGAAGGCGTAGTCGCGGATCGCCAGGTCGATGGCGATGAACTCGTTGACGAAGACGTGGATGCCGCCGCCGAGGTAGAGGCCGGGGCGGAAGCCGTCGTTGAGCGGCGGATCGTTGTTGGGGTTGTCGTCGGGCATGTCGGTCTGCCACGACCCCATGTCGCTGCAGATGTTCGAGGCGCAGCTCGACTTCAGCGAGGCGAAGCCGAAGCCGGCCTGGAAGTAGAAGTCGAAGTTGACGAAGGCCTTGCCGAAGGCGGCCAGCTTGCCGTACCAGGGCGTGATGCTCACGTAGAGCGCGCCGTGCAGGGGCATCGTGTTGAGGCGCTGCTCGAACTCCTGGACCGACGGCTCCCGGGTGGTGTCGTCCGGGTTCGGCTCCAGGGTCTCCATGATGCGCTTGGTCAGCTTGGTGTCGAGCGCCGTCGAGCCGACCACGATGCCGCCGAAGGACAGCATGTCGCTCAGGTGGTACTCGAGCTTGAGGCCGCCGCCGATGAAGTGACGGAAGTCGGCGTTGATCGTCGACTCGAAGAGCGGGGTGACCTCGAGGCGCTTGGCCACGAGCAGCAGGCGGTGCCGCACCGCCGGCTGGTCGTCGAGGCTGCTCTTGCGGGCCTCGTCGGCCCGGGCGATGCCGGGAGTCAGGGTGCCGGCCGCGAAGGTGAGCGCGGTCACGGCCGCGATCGTGCCGCTGACCAGACCCGCGCGCGTGAAGGACAGGTTCGTCATGGTGGGCTCCGATCAGCGGAAGGTCGTGTACTCGAAGGTGGGCGGGATCCAGAAGCTCAGGCCGACCTGGAACATGACGTTGTTGATGAGGGCCGAGTCGGCGTTGGCCTTGGCCGCCTCGGCCGAGGTGAACATCGTCGCGCTGCGGCCGACCGGCTCGAACTTGTCGACGAAGATGTAGTCGCGGATGCCGACGTTGACGGTCAGCCACTGGAAGAGGAAGAACCGCATCGACGCGCCGATGTTGGGCGTGATGAGCAGGTTGGTGAACGACGAGAACCGCGGGTCGCGCGGCACCACCTCGCTCTGGGTCACGCCGACGCCGGCGGTGAAGTACGTCTCCCAGGCGACCAGCTTCTTGTCGAGGATCGCGAACTTCCCGTAGACCGGCACGTAGTGGAAGTTGAGCGCGGCCGAGAAGTTGTACTGGTTGATGGTGGGCAGGCGGCGGGCCTGGCGACCGACCAGGTCGAACGGCTCGCGGAACTGCTTGGTGTAGTACTGGCCCTCGACGCCGACGGCGAGCACGTCGGTGAGGAAGTAGTTGAACTGACCACCGGCCGCGTAGTGGCGGACCATGTTGTCGTTCATGGTCGTCGACAGGAACGGCATCAGGTCGCTGCGCCGGATCTTGAGGAACGGCTTGCGCATGACGACCACGATGTCCTGCCAGGACACCGGCTTGAGGTCGCCGGAGGTGGTGTCGACCTTGACGGCGCCGCCGGTGTCGGCGGCGAGATCGGCGTCGAGATCGCGCTCGGGCTCGCCGTCCATCTCGATCTCGCCCTCGTCGACGGCGCCGCCTGGATCGTCCATCTCGATCTCGTCATCGGGCTGGGCCGCGGCCTCGCGGGTGCCGCCGAGGAGAAGCGCCGCGATCCCCAGGGTCGCGAGGGTGGAGGTGATGAGATTTCTTCCGCGCATGTTCGTTCGCGTCTCCTGGCTCGGAGTCCGTCGGTGCCCCGGGAGTGGCAGAATTCCCTTTAGATTCCGGGATCTTACCCCTGTTCCGCGGAAGCCTGGCGCACTATATCACGCGTTTTTTTCAGATCTCAAGACGTGCGCCGCCAATCTGTGTTGCATGTCGGGGGGTTGCCGATCCAGGCGGGCAGCCGGCGACAGGCGGTGCCAGCACCACCGACACGGCGGTCGATCCAGGTTGGTGGCCGCAACCCACCGGATCCGTGCACCAGGGAGCCCCGGCCCCTAGGCGGCTTCGTCGGCGTCCTCGTACAGGGCGGCCACGAAGGCCGCGGCGTCGAACCGGCGCAGGTCCTCGAGCTTCTCGCCGACCCCGATGTAGCGGACCGGCACCTTGAGCTCGTCGCAGATGCCGACGATCACGCCCCCCTTGGCCGAGCCGTCGAGCTTGGTGATGACGATCCCGGTGATCTCCATGGCCTCCTTGAAGGTCTTGGCCTGGGTGATGGCGTTCTGTCCGGTGGTGGCGTCGAGCACCATCCACGTCTCGTGGGGGGCGCCGGGCATCGCCTTGTCGATCACCCGCCGCACCTTCTTGAGCTCGTCCATGAGCTCGGTCTTGGTGTGGAGGCGACCGGCGGTGTCGCAGATGACGACGTCGGCGCCCTCGTCGACGCCGCGCTTGACGGCGTCGAAGATGACCGAGGAGGGATCGCCCCCGGCCTTGCCCTTGACCACCGGGGCGCCGGCGCGCTGCCCCCACACCTCGAGCTGCTCGGTGGCGGCGGCGCGGAAGGTGTCGCCGGCGGCCAGCACCACCCGCTTGCCCTCACCGGTGAGCAGGGCGGCCAGCTTCCCGATCGTCGTGGTCTTGCCGACGCCGTTGACGCCGAGGACCAGGAGCACGAACGGTCGGGCGCGCGCGACGTCGAGCGGCGGCGCGCCGACGTCGAGGATGTGGCTCGAGGTCTCCCGGATCTTCGCCCAGATCTTGTCGGGATCGGCCAGCTCGTCGCGGGTGAGGCCCTTCTTGACCGAGTCGAAGATGCGGTCGGCGGCGCGGGGGCCGATGTCGGCGGTGAACAGGACCTCCTCGAGCTGGGGCAGGACGTCGACGTCGATCTTCTTCTTGCCGAAGATCTTGCCCAGCCGGGCGACGAAGCCGCCGCGGGTCTTGGTCAGGCCCTGGCGGAACGCGGCGCGGGCGTCGTCGTCGACGGGCTCGCCGGGCGGGGCGACGGGCGCCTCGTCCTGGTCGCGCTCGTCCTGGTCGCGCTCGTCCTGGTCGCGCTCGTCCTGGTCGCGCTCGTCCTGGTCGCGCTCGTCCTCGGCTTCCTCCGGCTCCGGGGCGGGGGCGGCCTTGCGGGGCGTGCGGGGCGTGCGGGCGGGCGGGCGCTTGCGCTCCCGCGCCGGGCGCGCGGGCTCCGCCCCGAGGACGCGCTCCTGCACGGTCCGGGCGCTGCGCTCGCGGCTCCGCTCGCCGGCGCGGCGGAGCAGGACGATGATCGCGGCCAGCACCGCCGCCGCGACGAGCAGCGTGATGATCTCGGTGGTCATGGCGAGGCGGTGGTTATAGCCCCGCGCCGGCCCGTTCGGCCAGCGCCGCGGCCACCTTGGCCTCGGCGGCGGGCAGGAGGGCCTCGTCGGGGACGCGGGCCGAGAAGTAGGCCTCCTCGACGAACGCGGTCAGCTCGGCCAGGCGCACCGGCGGCGCACCGCCGCGGACGTGCTCGACGATCTGGCGCGGCGACCAGATGCCCCACAGCTCGGGGGACGGCAGGGCCGGCAGCGCGGCGCGCCGGTACAGCGTGAAGATGCGCTCGCGGACCGGCACCAGATCGACGCGGGCGCCGCGCAGCTCGCCGCGGTGCGGGATCGTGAGCGTGAGGTGCTCGGTCACGTGGCCGGGCGACGCCACCCGGACCCGCCACTCGCCGGCGGGCAGGGCCTCGACCGCGAAGCGACCGGCCGCGTCGGCGATGGCGTGGCGGACCTCGGCGTCCAGGGTGAGGAGGAGCTCGGCGGCCGGCAGCGGGCGGCCGCGGACGGCGTCGCGCACCGTGCCGGCGAAGCCGTGGTCGCTGGCGCGGCGCAGGGTCGAGACCAGGCTCGGGCGCGCCGGCTCGAGGCCGCCGGTGACCTCGACCTCGGTCGGCCCGGGCGGCGGGGGCGGCGCGGCCCGCCGCCACGGCCGGCGGCGACCGAGGATGAAGCCGAGCGCGAGCAGCGCGGTGGCGGCGGTGGCGGCGAGGGTGATGCCGACCGGCGCCGGGCGGCGCTCCCCGACGGTGACGAAGGCGACGCCCGAGCGGCTGCTGCGGTGCCAGCGCGCGCTGGCCTCGACCGCCGCCTGCAGGGAGTGGCGGCCGGTGCCCAGGAGATCGGCGCTGACGTCGAGGCGCCAGCGGCCGTCGCTGCCGGTGGTGGTGGCGCCCAGCCGGCGATCGCCGGCGACCAGCGCCACCGTCGCCCTCGCCACCGGCAGGCCGTCGTCGTCCACGACCTGGCCCCGCGCCCGGATCGCGCCCTCGTAGGCGACCTCGTCCGCGGCCAGGGCGAGGTCGATGACGGTGCCCGAGGTGAGGTCGAAGGTCAGCTCCGCCGACGCCGGGCCGCGGGCGGGGTCGCCGTCGAAGCGGGCGCGGACGCGGCGCGGGCCGGGACCGAAGAGGTCGCTGCGGCGGACGGCGACCGCGCGCCCGCTGCGCGCCGGGACCTCCAGGTGCGGGGCGTCGGCGCCGGCCGGGGTGAAGCGCAGGGTCACCGGCAGCTCGGCGGCGACGCCGGCGGCGCGGGCGTCGGCGGTGATCGAGACGCCGGTCTCGGTGGTGGTGAGCTCGAGCGTGAGGTCGACCGGGGCCCGGGTCGGATCGACCTGCCGCTCGGCCAGGGTGGCCGGGTCGAAGCGCTCGTCGCCGTCGAACGCGAGCTCGACGTCGAGGAGCCGGCCGTCGGCGCCCTCGGGCGGGGCCACGACCACGACGAAGCTCCCGTCCTGGGCGGTGACCGCCGCGTGGCGACGTCCGGCCACGACCACCCCGACCTCGAGGCCGCCCACGCCCTGGCTGGTGGCGCGGTCGATCACGGCGCCGGTGACCGTCACCAGGCCATCGTCGCGGCGGCGGACGGCGCGGAGCTGGACGTCGGTGCGGGCGCGGATGGAAACCACCGGCGCGGCGACGGCCGGCGGGGCCGGCCCGGCGGTCCAGGCCGCGGCCACGGCGAGGCCGAGACCCAGGGCGCGGTGGCGGCGGGCGGCCGCGCCGAGGGGGCCGCGCCCGCGAGCCGTGGGCCGGGTGGGTGCCACGTCCGCTTGGATAGCACGGCGGCCCCGCCGGTTCCCGATCTCGGTCGCCCGCCGGCCTGGCGGGCGCGCGGGCGGCGACCGCCGCGGTGACCCGGCCGGGACCACGAGGCGGCCGCCCCGGGACGTGCTACCCCGGGGCTGCGCCGGTGCTGCGCCGTCCCGGACGGCGGCCCGGCGGCCCCGGCCTCCCCGAGGGGGCCCCCGGGATCGCTCGATGTCAGAGGGAAGCGGCAACCTCGCGCGGCCAGATGCGAATCAAGCGGGTCGAGATCATCGGATTCAAGTCGTTCTGTGACCGGGCGGTCATCAACATCGACCAGCCCATCACCGCGGTCGTCGGCCCCAACGGCTGCGGCAAGTCCAACATCGTGGACGCCATCCGCTGGTGCATGGGCGAGCAGTCGGCCAAGCACCTGCGCGGCAAGGCGATGGAGGACGTGATCTTCGCCGGCTCCGAGACCCGCGGGCCGGCCCCCATGGCCGAGGTGTCGCTCACGTTCGACGACGTCGGCTTCTCGCACGAGACCCTGGCCCTGGCCCGCGACAGCGACGAGGCCGCGGCCGAGGCCGCCATGGCGCAGGTCGACGCGGTGAGCGTGCCCGGGGACGGCGACGAGGCTGGTGACGCGGCCGCGGCCGGGGATGGTGAGGGGGACGGCGCGGCGGACGGTGACGAGCTCGGCGCCGAGGCCGGGCTCGAGGCCGACGCGGCAGAGGCGGGCGCGGCGGCGGCGGCGGGCGCGGCGGGGGGCCCCGACGGCGCCGAGGCCGAGGGCGGCATCGACCCGGCGGTGGCCCAGGCCTTCGCCCAGGCCGCGGTCTTCGACGAGACCGGCCAGCCCATCGCCAGCGTGACCGACGAGGTCCGCGAGCTCCTGGCCGACGCCGAGCCGCTCGACTTCACCCGCTACACCGAGGTCACGATCAGCCGCCGCCTCTACCGCGACGGCACCTCGCAGTACTTCATCAACAAGGTGCCGTGCCGCCTGCGCGACGTCACCGACTTCTTCCTCGGCACCGGCGTCGGCACCAAGGCGTACGCCATCATCGAGCAGGGCCGCATCGGCCAGATCGTCTCGTCGCGGCCCCAGGATCGGCGCCTCATCATCGAGGAGGCCGCCGGCATCACCAAGTTCAAGAGCAAGAAGAAGGCGGCCGAGCGCAAGCTCGAGCAGACCCGCCAGAACCTGCTGCGGGTGAGCGACATCGTCGTCGAGCTCGAGAAGCGGATGGGGACGCTGCGCCGCCAGGCGCAGAAGGCCGAGCGCTACCGCGCCTACCGGACCGAGCTCCGCGATCTCGATCTGTGGAAGGCCTCGCACCGCTTCCTCGAGCTGCGCGCCGACGATCTGCGCGTGCGCGGGCGCCTGGCCGAGGCCTCGGACGAGCTGGTGGGCGTGCGCGCCGCCTTCGAGGCCCAAGACGCCGCCGTGGTCGCCGAGCGCGCCGACCTCGCCGTCGAGGAGCGGCGCCTGGCCGGGGTGCAGGAGGTGGTCTACGAGCTCGACAACCGGATCCGCCTGGCCGAGAGCAAGATCGACTGGCAGACCCGGGAGGCCGGCGAGCTCGAGGGGCGGGCGACCACCGCCTCCGCCGAGATCGAGACCCTCGACGGCGAGCGGGCGGCGGCCACCGCCGCCCTGGCCCAGCAGCAGGCCGAGCTGGCCGAGCTGGTGGCGCTGGTCGGGGAGGGCGACGCCGAGATCGGCCGCTGCGACGAGCTGGCCGTCGCCGCCCGCGCCGAGCTGGCGGCGGCCCAGGCGCGCCTCGACGAGGCCCGCGCCGAGCTGGCGCGCGCCCGCACCGACGCCGCCACCGCGTCCGCCCAGGGCGAGTCGCTGGCCCGCCGCCGCGAGGACTCCCTGCGCCGGCTCGACCGGGTCTCGACCGAGCTGAGCGAGGCCCTCGACCGGCAGAAGGAGCTGGAGCGCGAGGCGCGCAAGGTCGGCGACGCCCTGGCCGGGCTCAAGCAGACCCGCCTCGATCTGGGCGCCCAGACCGAGGGCTTCGCGGCGCGGCGCGAGCTGCTCGCGGCCCAGGTCCACGAGGGCGAGGCCCAGGTCGAGACCCTGCGCACCGAGGCTCACCGCCGCCGCTCGCGCCTGGTGTCGCTGGTCGAGATCCAGGAGCGCTACGAGGGCTTCGCCCGCGGCACCCGCGCCGTCATGCAGCAGTCGGGCGTCATCGCCCGCGGCGGCCGCGGCCACATCCGCGGCCTGGTCGCCGACGTCGTGCGCGCGCCCGAGACCCTCGAGCTCGCGGTCGAGGCCGCGCTGGGCGATCGCCTGGGCGGCATCCTGGTCGACGACCACGAGGTCGGCGTCGCCGCCATCGGCTACCTCAAGGCGCAGAGCGCCGGCCGCTCGGCGTTCGTGCCGCTGGCCGCGGGCGCCGTCGCCGCGAGGTCGGCGGCCCGGGTGGCGCCGAGCGCCGCGCCCGCTGCGTCGGGCGCGCCTGGCAGGAGCGACGCCGCGCCTCAGGTCGGCAGCGAGCCCGCGACCGACGCCGCGATCGGCGCCGCGATCGGCGCCGCGATCGGCGCCGCGATCGATGTCGCGATCGATGTCGCGGCCGAGCCCGCCGAGCCCGCCCTCGACACCGAGGTCGCCTCCGAGGTCGCCTCGGTCTCCGCGGTCGCCTCCGCCCTCGACACCGAGGTCGCCTCCGCCTCCGACTCCGAGGTCGTCTCCGCGTCCGACTCCGAGGTCGTCTCCGCGTCCGACTCCGCCTCCGCGGCCGAGCCCGGCGTCGAGCCCGCCCACGACGCCGCCACCGACGATCGCGAGCTCCCGTTCAGCGACCGCGCCGGCGACGATCTGGCCGGGGCGCCGTCGTGGCAGGTGGCGGCGGCCATCGCCGCGAGCGGCGGCGGCATCGTGGTCGAGGATCACACCGCGATCCACGCCGCGGCCGCCGCGGTGGGCGGCGAGGGCGTGCTCGGCCGCCTGGTCGACCTGGTCGACTTCGCCGATGGCTTCGGCCAGATCGGCCGCAGCCTGTTCGGCGACTGCACCGTGGTCGACACCCTCGACCGCGCGGTCGCGCTCCACCGCGCCGGGGCGCCCGGGACCCTGGTCACCCTCGACGGCGACCTCGTCGACGAGCGGGGCGTGGTGGCGGGCGGCTCGCGGGAGGCGCAGGGCGCCGGCGTGCTGGCGCAGAAGCGCGAGATCCGCGAGCTCGAGCAGATCGTCGATCAGCTCGACCGCGAGCTGACCGAGGCCACCGCGCGCCTGGTCACCGCCAAGGCCGAGCACAAGCAGGTCGACCGCGCGATCGAGGGCCTGCGCGGGCAGGCCCACCAGGGCGACCTCGCCATCATGGGGCACGAGAAGGACGCGACCCGCCTGCGGGTCGACCTCGAGCGCCTGCGCGAGCGCGCCGGCCACCTCGCCACCGAGCGCCACGAGCTGGAGGAGCGGGTGGCGGCGGCCGAGCGCGAGGCCGCCGAGGTCGAGGCGCGGCGGATCGACGCCCTGGGCCGGGTCGACGCCTTCGAGCGCGAGCAGCTCGGGCTCATCGAGGGCGTGACCGGCGGCCGCGAGCGGGTCGACGCCGCGGCCGCGGCGCTGACCGAGGCCCGGGTGCGGGGCGCGCAGACCGCGGAGAAGCGGGCGTCGGTGGAGGCCGCGGCCCTGCGCCTGGCCAACACCGAGCGCGATCTGGGCGCCCGCATCGCGCGGCTGCGCGAGGGCATCGCCACCGGCTCGGCGCGGGCCGCCGAGCTGCGCGCCGACGCCGCGGCCCTGGCCGCCGAGCTCGAGCAGCACCGGGCCCAGCGCACCGAGCGCGGGGCCGAGCTCGAGGCCGGCCGCGCGGCCTACGACCAGCGCTACACCGCGCTGGCCCAGCACGAGATCGAGGTCCGCGAGCTGCGCGGCCAGGCCGACCGGCTGGCCGCCGAGTGCGGTCAGCTCGAGGTCCGGGTGGCCAGCCTCGACAGCGCGCGGCAGGTGCTGGCCGACACGGTGCTGGAGAAGTACCAGCTCGAGATCGCCAGCGTGGTGCCCGAGTACCACCTGCGCGGCCTGGCCGGCGCGGCCGAGGACGAGCGGGCCGCCGAGCTGCGCGAGCTGATCGAGCGGATGAGCGGCGACATCAACCTGACCGCGATCGAGGAGTACCAGGAGGTCGCGCGGCGCTTCGAGTTCCTGACCGGGCAGAAGGCCGATCTGGAGAACGCGGTCGGTCAGCTCGAGCGGGCGATCGACAAGATCAACAAGACCTCGCGCCGCCTGTTCAAGGAGACCTTCGCCTCGGTCAACGCCACCTTCAAGGAGGTGTTCCCGCGCCTGTTCCGTGGCGGCAACGCCCACCTGTCCCTGGCCACCGGCAAGGACGGCGGCGAGGAGGTCGACGTGCTCGAGGCCGGGGTCGAGATCTTCGCCCAGCCCCCGGGCAAGAAGAACACGACCGTCGACCAGCTCTCGGGCGGCGAGAAGGCGCTGACCGCGGTGGCGCTGGTGTTCTCGATCTTCCTCATCAAGCCGTCGCCGTTCTGCATCCTCGACGAGGTCGACGCCCCGCTCGACGAGGCCAACGTCGACCGCTACAACGAGATCGTGCGCGAGATGACCGATCGCTCGCAGTTCATCGTGATCACGCACAACAAGCGCACGATGGAGCAGGCCGACAACCTCTACGGCGTGACCATGCAGGAGGCCGGCGTCTCCAAGCTGGTCTCGGTCAACCTGAGCAAGCTCGGCAGCAAGGGCGACCGCAGCGCCGCGGCCTGACGTGGCGGCGGGCGCGTGCCCGAGGTGGCGAGGGGGGCCGCCGGCCCTTCGACCCGCCGTCGCGGCCGCTCGGGCGGCTCCTAACGAACGGCGGCCGCAAGCGCCCGACATCGCTCGCGCGACGGCCGCGGCTTGTCGGCTGTCGGCCTTCGACACGCCCTCGCTATCGCTCGGGCGGCTCAGGCCGACCGGAGAGATTGGGCTCGCCGTGCGTTTCCCGCGAGCTCCGACCGCGGTCGGTGAAGGGCTCCTAACGAACGGCGCCGGCAAGCGCCCGACATCACTCGCGCGACGGCCGCGGCTTGTCGGCCTTCGACACGCCCTCGCTCACGCTCGGGCGGCTCAGGCCGACCGGAGAGATGCAGCTCGCCG
>CAADGB010000096.1 GCA_900696455.1 uncultured delta proteobacterium | reverse complement strand
GGGTCGGGTCGGGTCGGGTCGGCCTAGATGGCGTCGTCGCCGGTCTCGCCGGTGCGGATGCGGATGACCTCGTCGACGGGCGAGACGAAGATCTTGCCATCGCCGATGCGCCCGGTGCGGGCAGCCTCGGTGATCGTGGACACGACCTGACGGACGGCGTCGTCGGCCACGATGATCTCGAGCTTCACCTTCGGCACGAAGTCCACCACGTACGCGGAGCCGCGGTAGACCTCTTTCTTGCCGCCGGTGCGCCCGAACCCCTTGACCTCGGTCACGGTCATGCCGTGGACACCGATCTCGGCCAGCGCCTCCTTCACCTCGTCGAGCTTGAAGGGCTTGATGATCGCCTCGACCTTCTTCATGCCGGCGACCCTACCGAGCGATTGTTTCTGCCAGGTTTCCGGGCGGAGAAATCGCATCCGGAGCGCCCGACGTCGACCGCGGCAAGCCGTCGCGGCCGACGGGGGCCGGCACGATCACTCGCGCATGCGCGCGCGCAGGCGGTCGATCTTCTTGTCGAAGGCGATCCGCTTCTCGGGCGTCGACAGGTAGCCGACCATGCTGGCGAGATCGGTCCACTCCGACTCCAGTCGCGGCCCCATCCGCTCCTTGTAGGCGCGGTACTCGCGGGTGACCGCCTTGAACTTGGCGGTGAGCGCGGCGGCGTCGGGAGCGGCGTCGGGCCGGTCGGGCTTGTCGGGCCGGTCGGGCTTGTCGGGCCGGTCGGGCTTGTCGGGCCGGTCGGGCTTGTCGGGCCGATCGGGCCGGCGCCGGACCGTGGCCGAGCCCGCGGCGGCAGGCTCGCCGAGCACCGGCTCGATCACCACCGCCTCCGGCATCTCGATCTCGGGCGCTTCGCCGGGGCCACCGGCGGCGCCGCTCGCCGCCGGCAGCTCGATGACGGGGACGCCGGCGGTGGCCGGGGCCGCGCCCGCGGCGGGCGCGGGCGGGGGCCGGGCGTCACCGTCACCGTTGCCGCTGCCGACGCCGAGCGCGAGCGCGAGGCCGAGCGCGGTCACCATGCCGAGCCCCGCGGCGATCGCGACCGGGACCAGGCGGCGGCGGGTCGCGTGCGGCCCCGACAGGCCCTCGACCACGACCGACGCCGGTCCGGTGCGACCGGCGCGGGCGCCGATGCGCGGGATCGCCTGCGTCGGCGGCTGGTAGAGCGGCATGTTGGCCAGGGCGAACGACACCGTGTGGACCGACTGGGTCGTGAGCTGGGCCTCGAAGTCGGCCAGGTGCGCGGCCGCCGCGCGATCGAGCAGCTCGCGCTGCTGCGCCATCTCGGTGGCGAACAGCTCGCGCATGAACGCGCCGAGCGCGTCGGTGGAGATGGTCGGGTTGCGGGCGACCAGCGCGTGCTGGATGGCGTCGCGCAGCTCGGCCGCGGTCTGGTAGCGGTCGTCGGCCCGGGGGGTGAGGGCCTTGGCCACCAGCGCGTCGAGCTCGGCCAGGGCCGGATCGAGCTCGGACGGGCGGCGGAACTCGCCCTTCACCACCTGGCGCGCGAGGCTGCGGTAGTCGGGGTTGTCGCCGACCTCGTAGAGGCGCTGCCCGGTGAGCAGCTCGAACAGCACCACGCCGACGGCGTAGATGTCGGTGCGGTGATCGACGGCGCCCCCGCGCACGAGCTGCTCGGGCGCCATGTAGCCGAACTTGCCGAAGCCCATCTTGGGATCGGTGGCGGTCGCGCGGAGCGCGCTCTTGGCGATGCCGAAGTCGATGATCTTGCCCTCGCCCTCGAACGACACGACGACGTTGGGCGGGGAGATGTCGCAGTGGACCAGGTTGAGCGAGCTGCCATCGGCGCCGGTGCGGCGATGGGCGTAGGCCAGGCCCTGCGCCATCTCGCGAGCGATGAACAGCGCCAGATCGAGCGGCAGGCGCCGCCCGGCCCGCGCCAGGAGCGTCAGGGTCCGCCGCAGGTCGCGGCCCTCGACGTACTCGAGGGCGAGGAAGTACTCGTCGCCGACCCGCCCGACCTCGAACACCTGGGCGACGTTGACGTGCTGGAGCTTGATCGCGACCCCGGCTTCGTCGATGAAACGCGAGATGAACTGCTCGTCCTCGGCCAGGCTGGGCAGCACCTTCTTGATCACGCACAGCTTCTCGAAGCCGGCGAGGCCGTGCTTGGCCAGGAAGATCTCGCCCATGCCGCCGCGCGAGATGCGCTGGATGAGGAGGTAGCGCCCGAAGACCGCCGGCAGCCCTGGATCCAGCGGGCGTGGCCCGGTGCCATCGACCGCGCTCTCCCCCGAGGAGCCGGTCGATCGACGGGAGCGCGTGCTGGACAGAGCGGCGGACATCGTCGTCGCGACCCGCTGATTGTGCCAGAGCCGAGGGGGGCTTGGGGCGCCTTCGGTCCAGCGGCCAGGTGGTTTTAGGGGCCAGCGGCCGGGCCGCGGGTTGTGGCCGCGTAAGCCTGGGTGATAGCTTGGAATCGTGCGCCGCGCCGCGATCTCCGCCGCCACGCTGTTGCTCGCGGGCGCGTGCCAGGACGGGACGATCGAGGTCGTGCTGGTCCAGCCGGTGGTGGAGACCGCGCGCCCGTCGCCGGCCACCACCGCGGTCCTCCGCCTCGCCGGCGACGGGGCGGAGGTCCTGCGCAGCGGCGCGGTCGAGGACGGCCGCATCGACTTCGGCGAGGTGCCGGTCGGCCGCTACGACTGGGCCTCGGTCGAGCTCCGCGACGTCTCCAATGGTCTGGTCGGCTTCGGCAAGATCGCGGCCGACGTCGCCGTCGAGCCCGCGGGTGGCGCCACGATCACGATCCCGATCCGCCGCCCGCGGCTGCTCGGGGTCGGCCCGGCGCCGTCGCGGGGCAGCGGCCCCGACGACCCGGTGGCGCCGCTGGAGGCCGCGTCGACCACCACCGTCCAGCTCGACGTGTCGGGCGGTCCCTCACCCGCGCTGATGCGCACCGCCCCGGCCGCGACCCGGGTCACCGCCGCCGCCGGCCCCGACCAGTTCGTCGCCGCGGGCAGCGTGATCCACCGCCTCGACACCTCGAGCGACGAGTTCCTGTCGTCGGCCCTGACCGACGTCGGCCAGCCCATCCTCGACCTCGCCGGCTCCGGCGACGGTCGCTGGCTGGCGGCCGGCACCGCCGGCGGCCTGTTCCTCGTCGAGATCGCGGCGCCCGCGCCTCGCCACTTCCTCATGGGGCAGCGCGTCGACGCGGTGACGTTCTCGGTCGACGCCGACGGCACCGGGGTCGCGGTGGCGCTGATCGACGCCGCGCGCTCGGTGGCGCAGTGCCCCCGCGCCTCGCGCCTGGTGGTGGTTCGGCCGACCGAGCCCGAGACCGCCGGGCGCGAGCTCGATCCGGGGGGCGGCGTCGCCGACATCGCGGGCTCGCCGACCCGACCGCGGGTGGTGGCCGCCGGCGTCTGCGGCAACCGCTCGCTCCTGGTCGGGCTCGACCCCGATCGCGTCATCGCCACCGAGACCACCGTCACCGCCCCCACCGCCGCCACCGCCCTCGCCGACCGGGCGTGGATCGCGGGAGTCCGCCCGGGCGTGGTGCAGCCGGTGCCGGACACCAACGGCGCCGAGCTGTACACCGCGGTCGGCGCGATCCCCGAGCTCGTCGGCTTCGACCTCGTCACCGACGCGGGCACCCGCTTCGACCTGCCGCAGCTCTCGGAGACGATGTACACGCGCGACGACACGATCAGCTCGATCTCGCAGACCACGAACGCCAAGGCGGCGGCGGTCCAGGGCCTGACGGTCACCCCCACCGGCGACCAACTCGCGCTCGCGGTCACCGAGCTCTACAACCACCCCCCCCTGGTCATCAGCGCGGGGATCCTCGGCCGCTTCGACGTGATCCCGCCCATCGTGCTGCACGGCAGTCGCCTGCTGGTGGTGTCGACGCGGACGTCCCGCGTCGAGCAGGTGGTCCGCACCCGCTGCAAGGTGTGCATGGAGCCCTCGAACGAGCTGGGCTCCGGCTGCACCGCCGCGTCGAGCTGGCTCTACGCCGACTGGGTGTGCGTCTCGCCGCCCGGCCTGCTCGAGCCGGTGACCGATCTCGAGCTGGGCGGCGTCTCCGCCATCTACGGGGCGCCGTGAACGCGGCGGCGCGGCCCCGCGCGGGGATCGCCGCGCTCGCGGCCGCGGCGACGCTGGCCGCGCTCGCGGCCCCGGCCCGGGCCGACGATCCGCGGCGCGCGGTGGCGGTGCTCGAGTTCCGCGCCGACTCCACCGCGCTGCCCCAGATCGGCGCCCGGGTGACCGCGGTGCTGGGCGCGCGCACCTCGCTCAAGGTGCTGTCCGACGATCAGGCGCGCCAGCGCTACGGCGCCACCCTCGACGCCGACGTGGTGGCGTGCGACGGCGAGGCGCGCTGCATCGGCCGCATCGGCAAGAAGCTCGAGGTCAGCGAGGTGCTGGTGGTGGGCGTGAGCGAGCTGGGCGACGTGATCCTGACCGTGCAGCGCATCGACGCCCGCACCGGCAAGGTCAAGGCCCGGCTCGCCGACGCGCTCGCCGTCGACGCCGCGCCCGACGAGGCCGCGCTCGTCACCTACCTGAGCCGGGTGCTGCCGGCCGAGGACTTCCTCCGCTTCGGCACGATCGCCATCCGGGTCGACGTCAAGGACGCCGACGTCACCGTCGGCGGCGTCCACCGCGGCCAGTCCCCCATCCCCGACCTCCGGGTGCCGGCGCCGGCCACCTACCCCATCGAGGTCAGCAAGCTCGGCTACACCACCTTCCGCGCCGAGGTCGACCTCGCCCCCGACGCCAACATCAAGGTCAACGCCCAGCTCACGCGCCCGGGCTCCGACCGCTGGTACACGCGCTGGTACGTGGCCGCCGCCGCCGGCGTGGTCGTGGCCGGCGCGGTCACGGCGACGATCGTGCTGACCCGCGATCGCGACAGCGTGCCCATCGGCGCCGTCATCCAGTAGTGCCCCGATGCGCCCACGCTCCGTCCGCTTCGTCACCTCCGCCGCCGCCCCCGCCGACTTCCCGCCGGCCGAGGTCCCCGAGATCGCGATCGCCGGGCGCTCCAACGTCGGCACGTCGTCGCTCATCAACGCGCTCTGCGGTCGCGACGTCGCCCGCACCTCGCGCACGCCCGGGCGCACCCGCCTCCTCAACTGGTTCCACGTCGAGCCCGCCCGCGGCGCGCCGCTGGCCCTCGTCGATCTCCCGGGCTACGGCTACGCCCAGGTCGACCGGGCGATGCGCGCGTCGTGGCGCCCGCTCATGGAGAGCTACCTGGCCGGACGCCCGGTCCTGCGCGCGGTCGTCCTGCTGGTCGACATCCGCCGCGGCGCCGAGGGCGAGGAGCTCGACTTCGCGCCGTGGCTCCTGGCGCGCGGCCTCACCGTGATCCCGGTCCTCACCAAGGCCGACAAGCTCGGCAAGGCCCAGCGCGCGCCCGAGGTGGCGAAGCTGGCGCGCGTGCTCGGCAAGGGGCCCGGCCTCGAGCGCCCCATCCTGTTCTCCGCCCACGAGGGCCAGGGGCTCGACGAGCTGTGGAAGGCGATCGGCCGCGCCGCCCGGTCGCCGGCCGCGGCCCCGCCGGAGCCGGCGTGACCGGGCCCGGCGTCGAGATCGCGCCGGCCACCGCCGCTGACCTCGACGCCATCGACGAGATCTCCCGCCACTCGTTCCGTACGCCGTGGCCGCGGCAGACCTTCGCCGACGAGCTCACCCGCGACCACGCTCGCCTCGAGCTGGCGCGGCGCGGCCGCGACGTCGTCGGCTACGTCAACTACTGGCTGGTCAGCGACGAGGTCCACCTCCTGGCCATCGCCACCCACCCCGACGCCCGCGGCGGTGGCGTCGGCGCCGCGCTCATGGCGCACCTCGTGGCCGTCGCCCGCGAGCGCGCGGCGCGCCTGGTCACCCTCGAGGTCCGCGCCGGCAACCAGCCGGCGCGGCGGCTGTACGCGCGGTTCGGGTTCGCGATGATGGCGACGCGTCGCGCCTACTACGGCGACGACGGCGAGGACGCGGTCGTGATGACCCTGGCGCTCGACGCCGGCGTCCGCGACGCCGATACCGCCGCCGTCGCCGCCGCCGATGCCGCCGATGCCGCCGACGCCCGCGGGTGAACCGGCCGCGACAGCTCGAGCGGGACCAGCCGGGTCGACGGCCCCCCGTGGCAGCGCGCGCACAGGGCGGCCCGGACCGCCGGCGGGCCGAGGTCGACCAGGCCGAGGGCCTCGGCCAGCGGCCGGTTGCGCATGAGATCCGCGGTGGCGTAGTGCGCGCCGGGGCCGTGGCACGCCTCGCAGCCGACCTCGGCGAAGTAGGCGCGACCCGCCGGCGCGTCGCCGGTGCCGTGGCAGGACAGGCACCGCGCCGGTGGGCGCGGGCCGAGCGAGGCGCCGGCGCGGGCGTGGGCGGTCGCCTGCCAGGCGGCGAGGACCTCGGGGTGGCAGGTGCCGCAGGTCGACGAGCCGACGTAGTCGGCGCGGCCCGCGATCGCGAGCGAGGCGCCGGCGACCAGCGCGAGCGTGGCGCCGGCGAGCAGCGCGAGCGTGACGCCGGCGAGCAGCGCGAGCGTGACGACCGAGGCGGCGAGGCGGCGCACGGGCGCCATGGTACCGTGGCGACGTGGCCAAGATCATCGGCTTGACCGGCGGCATCGCCAGCGGCAAGAGCGCGGTCGCCCAGGCGTGGCGCGCGCGCGGCGCCGCCGTCGTCGACGCCGATCTGGTCGCCCGCCAGGTGGTGGAGCCCGGCCAGCCGGCGCTGGCCGAGATCGTGGCGCGCTTCGGCTCGTCGGTGCTCACCGCCGACGGCCACCTCGATCGCAAGGCGGTGGCGGCCCGGGTCTTCGCCGACGCCGACGCGCGGGCCGCGCTCAACCGCATCACCCACCCCCGCATCGCCGCCGCCAGCCAGGCCGAGATCGCTCGCCACGTCGAGGCCGGCGCGCCGGTGGTCTTCTACGAGGCCGCGCTCCTGGTCGAGAACCACGCCCACGAGTGGCTCGACGCCGTGATCGTCGTCGCGGCGTCGCCCGAGGTGCAGCGGCAGCGGTTGATGGCGCGCGACGGGCTCGACGAGGCCGCCGCGGCGCAGCGCCTGGCGTCGCAGCTCCCGCTCGAGGAGAAGCTCAAGGTCGCCACCTGGGTCATCGACAACCGCGGCGATCGCGCCGAGCTCGCCCGCCAGATCGACGCCCTGTGGAAGGACCTCGAGGCCCGCTACGGGAAGGTGGTCGCCGACCTGCCGAGCGTCAGCGGCGTCATGCCGGCGGTCACCGGCGCCGAGGCCGGCGACGGCGACGACCCCGAGCCCGCCCCACCGAGGTCGCCGGAGCAGGTGCTCATCACCGGCTTCCCCACGTTCACCGCCCGCCGCATGACGGCCAAGGTGCTCGAGCGCGATCCCTCCGCCACCGTCCACCTGCTGGTCTTGCCGCGCTTCGCCGCCGACGCCGGCCGCTTCCTGGAGGCGCTGCCGGCCGGCGATCGCGCCCGGATCCGCCTGGTCACCGGCGACGTCTGCGCCATGGACCTCGGGCTCGCCACCGCCGAGTACCACGACCTGGCGGCGACGATCACCACGATCCACCACCTGGCCGGGACCTACTACTGGGGCGTCGACGAGGAGACCGCGCGCCGCATCAACGTCGGCGGCACCCGCGGCGTCGTCGAGCTGGCCACCGACTGCGTGCGGCTGCGCCGGCTCGTCCACTGGTCGACGGTGCAGGTCTCGGGCCGCCGCCACGGCGTCGTGCTCGAGGACGAGCTCGACGTCGGCCAGCGCTTCCACAACCACTACGAGGCGACCAAGCTGGCGGCCGAGGTCATCGCCCGCGACGCCATGCGCCGCATGCCGGTGACGGTGGTGCGGCCGGGCATCATCGTCGGCGACAGCCGGACCGGCGAGATCGACAAGCTCGACGGCCCCTACTACCTGATCGTCCTGTTCGCGACCAACGCCTGGCCGGTCCACCTGCCGCTACCGGGCCGCGGCTCGTCGCCGCTCTACCTCACGCCCATCGACCACGTCATCGAGGCCGGCTATCGCCTGGGCCAGGACGAGCGCGCGGTGGGGCGCACCGTCCACCTGGTCGACGCCAACCCGCTGCCCGCCCGCCGCGTGCTCGAGCTGGTCGCCGAGCATGCCCACACCCCGGCGCCGCGCGGGTTCGTGCCCGCGGCGCTGGCCCGCGCCGTCCTCCGCGCCCCGGGCTTCGGCAAGCTCACCCGGGCCCCCGCCGCCGTGGTCGATCTGCTGTCGACGCCGGTGCTCTACCACACCAAGCACGCCAGCGAGCTCCTCCCCGACCTGAGCTGCCCGCCCTTCGAGAACTACGTCGGCAACCTGGTCCGCTACGTCAAGGAGGCGCGCGCCGCCCGCAAGCCGGGTGGCGGCGCCGGCTCGATCCTCGAGGACGAGACGTTCGATCCGCTGGCGTGAGCCGCACGCCGCGGGCGGTCGGGTCGCCCGCGGCCTATGGCTCGGCGAGCAGGCGCGCGACCGTGGCGGCGTCGGGCGCGGCGGCGACCTCGCCGATCAGGCGCAGGAGTCGCGCGGCGTCGGAACGCGCCGCGACGAGCGCACGCACGTCGTCCCCGACCAACGCGTGGCGCGCGACCAGGGCCAGCAGCGCCTGCCGCAGGCCCTCCTCCCGGCCCTCCTCCCGGCCCTCCTCCCGGCCCTCCTCCCGGCCCTCCTCCCGGCCCTCCTCCCGGCCGCGGGCCAGGCCGGCCTCCAGGCCCTGTTCCCGGCCAGCCTCGAGGCCGCGCTCGAAGTAGCTGCGCGCGAACTCGCTCTTGTACTCGTACTTGCGGACGTCCATGACAACCTCCAGGGCGCGGCGCCCGTCGTCGTCGAGCTGGGCGAGGATGAGGTCGGTGAACAGGGTAGCACGCTCGCCGCCCAGCGACCGCGCCCCAACGATGCCGGCCAGCGCCTGCGCCGCGCCATCCGCCGCCGCGCCGTGCACGAGCGCCGACACGATCGCCAGCCACGGCCGCGCCGCGGCCTCCTCGGGCTCCAGCCGTGGCATCTGCTCCGGCCCCAGCACCAGCGGCGCGAAGCTGGCGCCAGGCTGGAACGTCGCGATCTCGCGGCCGGCCCACCGCGCCACCACCGGATCCCGCGCCAGCACCACCAGGCAGGTCGGGCAGCGCAGCCGCGCGTGCAGGACCGTGGCGTACACCGGCCACGTCCAGCGCTTGTCCTCGTCGCGCGTCCGCTGCACCTCGACCACCACCCCCATCACCGGCGCTCCGGTCGCGCCCAGCAGGTGGACGACCAGGTCGGCCCGGAACTCGGTGGGCAGCGCCTGCGTGAAGTCGGCCTCGGCCACCGTCGCCGCCGCGAACGCGGGCAGCTCCAGCCCGAACGCGAGCTGGACCAGCTCCGCCACCAGCGCCGGCGCCTCGCGCAGCACGGCCACCGGCGCCTCGTGATCGATCGTGGGCACGCCCGGCCCCGAAGCAAGCCTCGTGCCGCGCGCAACCCCGCGACCTCACGCGCGCCGCGTCCGGATCTCGGCCACCTCGCGTCCGGATCCCGGCCACCGGCCGGATTCCGGCCGTTCCCGCGGATCAGTCGTGCGAGTGCCACGACTACCCCCGCGATGAGCCACGACGCCCGCACCGCGCGCCCCTCTCACCCGGCCGTCTCCTGCGGTCCGTCCGGTCCCTCCGGCCGCGCCGGCGCCCAGCCTGGCCGCTGCTCGCTCACCGCGGGCCTACCCGCGACCTCGACGCGCGACGACGCCGCCGCGGTGAGCGACGATCGAGGGCTCGCGTTCCTCGCAGCCGCCGTCCAGCGACGCGGCGAAGGCCACGTCCACCGCCGCCAGCTCGACGAAGCGCTCGGCTTCCTCGACGCTCCGGCCGTCGCGGCGCGCGGCGTCGCCGGCGCCGACGCGCCGCTGCCCCACCTCGACACGATCCAGGCCAGCTTCGGCCACCACGACGTGTCCGGCGTCCGGACCCGGACCGGCGGCGCCGCCGCCGACGCGTCGGCCGCCCTCGGCGCCCGCGCCTACGCGACCGGCGACCGCGTCGGCTTCGCGACCGCGCCCGAGCTCCACACCGCGGCCCACGAGGCCGCCCACGTCGTCCAGCAGCGGGGCGGAGCCGCCCTCGCCGGCGGCCTCGGCCAGGCCGGCGACCCCTACGAGCAGCACGCCGACCGCGTCGCCGACGCCGTCGTCCGCGGCGACTCCGCCGAGGCGCTCCTCGACGAACACGCGGATGGATCCGGGTCAGCCGCCCTTGTCCAGCGCGAGGCGGAGGTCGGAGGTCCGGAGATCGCGGACGCGGCGCGCACCGCCGCGGCCCCTTCCGACGCCGAGGACCCCGCCCCATCGGGGGAGGCTCGGATCACGCGCGCCGGCACGAGAGGCCAGCTCCTGCTCACCCACTTCGGGAAGGACGACGCCGTCTTGCGCACGAACCACCTGACCGCGCTCAACGATCTTGTGCGCCTACTCGACGGATCGAACTGGGGTGAGGCCTGGCCGGACCACGTCTCTGGAATCGGGGGCTCGGCCTCGCCGGAAGGCCCCGCCGAGCACAACCAGCGGTTGTCGAAGCTGCGCGCGGACAGCGTCGCGACCAAGCTGGGCGAGTCGGCGGCCGCGGACCGTCGCGCCGGCCTCGCGCAACGGGCACACGGATTGGGTGAGATGGGTAGCGAAGGCGATCCTTCGAAGTATCCGATGTGGCGAGGAGCTATCGTCATGTTCGATCTCCAACCTCGATCCAGGGCGTCGGAGCCGACGCCCGATGCCCAGATCGGCGAGACCGACCCGGACGAGATCGAGCTCTCGGTCGTACGCGATCCCGACTGGACCGAGCTCACCACGCACCATCTGATCTGGCGCGCGCGCCACCTGCTCGACGGCAAGCTCGCGAACTGCGTGCTGGAACTGGCGATGTCGACCAAGAGCTTCGCGACCACGCTCCGACCTGGCGGAGCGTGGAGTCAGTACCTGAACCGCATCCTCGCGAACCTGTGGATCGAGGGGATCAAGACCATTCGACGGGAGGCCCCCGACCGCGCCAAAGCCGATCCCGGCTTCGGGTACCACGACCCCGTCGGCCTCCTCGACGCCAGCGGGGAGCTGACCGAGGGCCTCCAGCGCGCGCTCGATCGCGCCGCGAACCAGAACCTTCCGGCGTGGCCCGAACCGGAGGACTACGACGACGCCGCGGCGGAGCTCGTCCGCGCCGCCGAGAACGTCGCGGCCTCCATCCGCGCTGGCCGCGAGGCGGTCTCCGACCAGCTCCAGTTCAAGAGCGGGATCGGCGTGCTGCCGGACTACCTGCAACGCGTCCGGAGCTGGGTGGACACGCGGGACAAGGACCCCGGACACGTCAATAGCTGCGTCGTGAAGTGAGGCCGACGCCAGCCCTCGGCCGCGACTGACCGCGGATCACTCGCGACCCTGGCGCGACTACCGGGACATGAACCCACGGCCCCCGGACCTCACGCCCCCTCGCCCTTCCCCCCTGACCGCGGCCGCGCGCGCCGCGCTGGCCGCGGTCGCCGGCATCGCGCTGTCGGTAGCGGCCGCCGCCCCGGCCCGGGCCCAGGGCGCGGCGGCGTGCCGGAGCGACGCGTTCCAGGCGCGCTGTCTGGCCGGCAAGGAGATCTACCGATCGACGTGCGCGGCGCCGCCGGCGATCGAGCTGCCGCCCGACGCCCCGGCGGTCGTCGAGCGCACGGTCGGGCGGCTCGAACGTGTCGAGGAGGCGGCGAAGGTCTGGATCGACCTCAACCGCGAGTACCCGGCGTGCGACACCGGCACCTGCGACGTCACCGGCCACGAGTACCGGGCCTGCGCCGGCCTGCCCGCGGCGATGAAGGGGGCGTGGGCCCGGTTCGACAAGGACGTCGTGGAGGCGGCCATGCGGCGCGTCGACGAGCTGGCCGCCGAGGGCCGGAGGCAGCCGATGTCGCCGTTCCTCCAGCCCGAGCTGGCGCTCATCGCCCAGCGGCTCACCACCGCTCGCGACCTCGCGCGCTTCGCCTTCCTCGGCATCGACGCCGCTGCCTTCGATCGGTACCTCGCCCGTATCGCCGCCACCCGCGCCGAGATCGTGGCCGCCAAGGAGAAGGCGCTGGCCGGCATCAAGTGCCCGGCAGCGACCCGCAAGGACGCCGCGCTGACGAAGGCGCTGCGCGAGGTGCTCGAGGCCCATGGCCGGTCGCTGCACGATCCGTCGGCCGGCCTGACCGAGACGCTGGCGCGGTTCGGCCTCACCGGCACGTCGCGCACGGTGCGCGAGGCCTGGGCCCGGATCACCCACGAGGACGCCCCCGGCGTCGCTTGCGTCCTCCAGGTCCGCCACGGCGACACCACCTGCCGCATCCTCGAGTACACCTTCCGCCGCAGCAGGCCCGACGGCGGCGGGTGGGGGAGGTGGTCGGTCCACTCCGTCGGCGGCGGCCGCGAGATGGGCTGCAAGAACCTGCGATGACTCCCCGCCCGCTACGGCGCGCGGGCCTTGACCCGGGCCGACCACGCCGCCAGGTCGTCGAGGGTGGAGGCCATCTGCTCGGGCGACTCGGCCAGCCGGGCCAGGGCCGCGGCCAGCGCGTCGCGGGCGCGCGACAGGCGACTGCGCACGGTGTTGGCCGGGACGTCGAGGACGACCGCCAGCTCCGGACCCGTCAGGTCTTCCCAGTAGGCGAGCTCGAGCAGGACCTGCTGCTCGAGCGGGATCGTGCGCAGGGCCAGCAGCAGCCGGCGGTGCTCCTGGCGCTCGGCCACCGCCGACGCCGGCGAGGCGCCGAGGTCGACGGCCGAGACCTCGGCGAAGTCGAGCGGGCTGCGGCGCTTGCGCGCGAAGTGGTCGTAGAGGCGGCGGCGGGCGATGACGAACGCCATCGTGCGGACGCTGGTCTCGCGCCGGAAGTCGGCGGCGCCGTCGAGGAGTCCGACGAAGGTGTCCTGCACCAGGTCCTCGACCTCGCGATCGAGCTTGCTGGCGAAGAAGCGGGTCAGGCCGTCGACCAGCGTCTGGAACAGCCGCTCGCCGGCGCCGGCGTCGCCACCCCGCCAGGCATCGAGCAGGGCCCAGTCCTCGCGCCCGATCATCGCCGGCCGAGGATACAATGAGCGGCGTGGCGGGGGACGACCTCACGGATGCCGGGCCGGCGACCGGCGGCGGGGACGACGACGCCGTCGAGCGCGATCTGGGTGCGGCCCGCCCGGCCCACGACGACGCCCACAGCCGGCTGGTCCGCGCCCAGGTCGCCGCCCGGCTGTTCGGCCGCCCGCGCGACCCGGTGACGGTCGATCGCTTCGCGCTCCTCGAGCGCATCGGGCGCGGCGCCATGGGCGACGTCTTCGCCGCGTTCGATCCGCGCCTCGACCGGCGGGTCGCGCTCAAGCTGGTGGCCGGCGCCGACCCGGGCGCGCGAGCCACGCTGCTCGACGAGGCGCGGGCCGCCGCTCGCCTCGCCCATCCGGCGGTGGTGACCGTGTTCGACGCCGGCGAGCCCGCCGGCGGGGTGTGGGTGGCGATGGAGCTGGTCGCCGGCGATACCCTGCGGGCGTGGGCGCCGGGCAAGCCCGCCGCCGCCGTGCTCGCGGTCGCGCGCCAGATCGCCCGCGGCCTCGCCGCCGCGCACCGGGCCGGCTGCGTCCACCGCGACGTCAAGCCCGACAACGTGCTGGTCACCGACGACGTCGACGGCCCGCGCGCCCGCCTCGCCGACTTCGGCGTGGCCGTGGTCGACGCCGCCGCCGCCGCGATGGGACGCGCCGGCTCGCCCGCCTACATGGCGCCGGAGCAGAAGGCGGGGGCGGCGGCGACGGCGGCGTCCGACCAGTTCGCCTTCGCCACGACGATGTGGGAGGCGCTCACCGGCGCCCGCCCCGACGCCGCGAGCGGAGCCTCCGCCGCGCCAGCCGGGGTCGCCCGCGTCCTGCGCCGCGCGCTCGCCGTCGCCGCCGACGCGCGCTGGCCGTCGATGACCGCGCTGGCCGACGCCCTCGATCGCGAGCTCGATCGCGCGAGCGCTCGGCGCCGCACCCTGGTGGCGCTGGGCGTGGCCGGGCTGGCGGCCGCGGCCGCCACCACGGGCGCCGTGATCCTGCGCGGGGATGGCGGCCCCGCGCCCGATCCGTGTGCGGCGGCCGCCGCCGAGCTCGATCCGATCTGGCCCGGCCGCCGCGACGCGACCCTCGGCGGGCTGGGCGCCGCGCCCGGCTACGGCCCGGCGACCGCGGCCACCACCGTCGCCGCCGTCGAGCGCTGGGCGGCGAGCTGGCGAACCGCCCGGACCGGGCTCTGCACCGGCGCTCGTACCGGCGCGGTCTCGCCCGCGCTCCTGGACGAGCGCGCCGCCTGCCTGGCCCGCCAGCGCGAGCACGTGGCGACCCTGATCGCCGGCCTCGCCACCGGCGCCGCCGAGCGCGCGGTCGACGCCACCGCCAGCCTGCCGGCGCCCGACGACTGCGAGCGGACCCGGGTCCGCGAGCCGGTCGCGCCGGCCGAGCGCGCCACCGCCCGCGACCTGATCGAGCGCGCCGACCGGGCGCGGGCCGCCATCGCCCTCGGCCAGCTCGACGACGCCAGCGCCGCACTCGGCGACGCGATGGCTGCCGCCGAGCGGCTCGGCCACGCCCCGACGCGGGCCGCGGTGCTGGCGGTGGCCGGGCTGCTCGCCGATCGCCGCGGCCAGCCCGCCGAGGCCGCGACCCTGCTCGAGGCCGCCGCCGCCGCCGCCATCGCCGGCGAGGACGCGCGGTCGCTGTCGCGGGCCGCGGTCGCGCTCGTGTTCACGGTCGGAGCCGGGCTGCGCCAGCCCGAGGCCGCCGCGCGCTGGATCGAGCTCGCCGACGCGGCCCTCACCGCGTCCGGCCGCGTCCCGGCCGAGGTCGCCACCCTGCGCGACCACACCGGCGTCGTCCACACCGTCGCCGGCCGCCTCGACCAGGCGCGCGCCGCCCACCTCGACGCCCTGGCCCAGCTCGAGGCCGCCCACGGCCGCGCGCACCCCGATCGCGTCCGCATCCTGGCCAACCTCGCCCTCGCCGAGCAGCACGCCGGCCGCCACGCCGACGGGCTCGTCCATCTCGACGAGGCGGTCGACCTGGCCGAGCGCACCCACGGCCCGGGCCACCCCATCCTCGGCCACCTCCACACCAACCGCGCCATGGCGCGCTGGGATCTCGGCGACCGCGAGCGCTCGCTCCGCGATCTCGAGCACGCCCTCGCCATCAAGGAGGCCAGCTTCGGCCCCGACCACTCGGGCCACGCCTCGACGCTCGTCAACATCGGCCTGGTCCTGGGCGAGCTCGGCCGCCTGGCCGAGGCCGTGGCTCCGCTCGAGCGCGCCATCGCGCTGCGCACCCGGGCCCTCGGCGACCACCACCGCGCGCTCCTCGATCCGTACGTCAACCTCGCCTTCACGTATCTCGAGCTCGGCCGGGCCCAGCCCGCCCGCGCGGCGGCCGGCCGCGCCCTGGCCCTCGCCGGCGACGACGCGGCGCGTGCGGCGTTCCCGCTCGTGCTCGCGGCCTGGGCCGAGCTGATCGCGGGCGACCGCGCCGCCGCCCTCCAGCTCCTGGCCCGCGCCGACGCCGCCGCCAGCCACCTCGACGGCCTCGAGCGCGCCCAGCTCGACCTGGTCGCCGCGCGGGTCCTCGGCCGCGGCGATCGCCGGGCCCGCGCCCGTGCGCGGGCCGCGCTCGCCGTGTTCCGCGCCGACGCGAGCCTGCCGTCGTCGCCGCGCTTCGCCGCCGAGCTGGAGGCCTGGCTCGCCGACCGCTGATCAGGCCCCGGCCACGTCGTCCCCTGGCTGGCCGTCTCCGCCGTCATGCCCCCCCCCGTCACCCCCGTCACCGCCGTCGCCCCCGTCGCCGCCCGCGCCACCGCCCTTCTGGCGCAGGCCGGCGCGCTCCAGCAGCCTGTAGAGGAACTTGCGCTCGACGCCGGCCTGGCGCGCCGCCGCCGACAGGTTGCCGCCGCTGCGGCGCAGGAGATCCGTCAGGTACTCGCGCTCGAAGCGATCGGCGACCGCCTGCTTGGCCTCGTGGAACGGACGATCGGCGCGCGCCGTGGCCTCGCCGTCGCCGCCCTGCACCGCCGGGCGCAGGAGGATGGGCAGCTCGCCGAAGCTCGTCGCCGGCCCGCCCAGCGCCACCGCGCGCGTGATGACGTTGCGCAGCTCGCGGACGTTGCCCGGCCAGTGGTAGGCGACCAGGCGCTCGAGCGCCGGCCCGCCGATCGTCGGCACCAGGTGCGTGGCCCCGGCGCGCTCGAGGAAGATCGCGACCAGCCGGGCCAGATCCTCCTTGCGCTGGCGGAGCGGCGGCAGGTGGACCTCGACCACCGCCAGCCGGTAGTAGAGGTCGCCGCGGAACCCGCCGCGGGCCACCTCGCCGAAGACGTCGCGGTGGGTGGCGGCGACCACGCGGACGTCGTGGCGCTCGGGCTTGCGCGAGCCGACCGGGATGACCTCGCCGGCCTCGAGCATGCGCAGGAGCTTGGGCTGGAGCGCCAGCGGCAGGTCGCCGATCTCGTCGAGGAACAGGGTCCCGCCGTCGGCGGCCGCGAAGGCGCCCTGGCGATCGGCGGCGGCGCCGGTGAAGGCGCCCTTGACGTGCCCGAACAGGTCGCTCTCGACCAGGGTCTCGGTGGCGGCGCCGCAGTCGAAGACCACGAACGGCCCGCCCCGGCGCGGGCTCTCGTCGTGGACCGCCCGCGCCGCCAGCTCCTTGCCGGTGCCGCTCTCGCCCAGGAACAGGATCGAGGCGTCGGTCCGCGCCGCGCGCTCGAGGATGGCGAAGACCGTGCGCATGCCGGGGCTGTCGCCCCACAGCGCGCCGAGGTGATCGCGCCCCGACGGCGGGATGGCCACGACGTCGTCGGCGGGCAGGAGCTGGAGCAGGCTGTGGCCGAGGCGGAGGATGACGCCGGGCGGCGCCACCACCTTCTGCACGGCGACGCCGTCGATGGAGGTGCCGTTGCGCGACCCGAGGTCGGCGACCGCGAAGCCGGCCGCGGTCGGGCTCACCGTGCAGTGCCGGCTCGACACCGACGGATCGGTCAGCGCCACGTCGCAGCCGCGATCGGCGCCGATGACCACGCCCACCGGCGGCAGATCGATCTCGAGCCCGGCGTCGGGGCCGGCGAGCACCCGCAGCCGCGCCGCCCGCGCCGCCAGCGCGCCGACCTGGTTGGTGACCCGGGTGACGCGCATCAGGCCCGGATGATCCCGCGCCACAGGAGGTGGGCGAGGTGGCGGCAGGCCTCGAGCCGGCCCATGCCGGCGACGTCGAGGATCTCCTCGAACGTCAGGGTGCCGTCGATGCGCGACAGGAGGAAGGCGGCGCGCGGGTCGAGCGGACGCCGCGTGAGCTCCGACAGCGGCGCGGCCAGGCTCGGCATGCGCTGGAGGTCGCCGAAGTAGCGGAAGTAGCACTCCAGGATGAGGTCGCGGCTGCGATGGACGAGCTTCTGCGCCGCCGCGACGTCGGGCGCCTCGGTGAGCGCCAGATCGATGGCGGCGACCGCCACCGGGTGCTCGCCCGCCGCCGCCGCCTGGGCTCGGGCCAGGAGCGCCGGGATGCGCCGCCGGACCCGATCCTCGACCGCCTCGCGGGCCGGCGCCCCGGCGTCGATCTCCGCCGACACCTGCTGGGTCAGCGCCTCGTCCGCGGTGAAGCTGCGGCCCGGCGGCGCCGCCGGCCCGTCGTCGTCGATGGGCGACGTGGACTGACCCGGCGACGGCAGGATCAGCTCCTCGAACGCGACCGGACGGCGATCGTCGTCGCCGGCCTCGTCGTCCTGCCGCGCGCGCCCGGCGCGCCCCTCGTCGCCGGCGAGCGCCCGCACCTTGCCCTTGAGGTCGGCGGTGCCCTGATCGTCGAAGCGCTCGACCGGCGCCAGCGGCTCGATCAGCGGCTCCTCGGGCGGTCGGGACCCGGTCAGGGGCCCGGTCAGGGGCCCGGTCTCGGGCCCGGTCGGGGGCCCGGTCAGGCGCCCGGCCAGGGGATCGGGGAGCTCGAGCGCGCCCCCGCCCGGGCCGGCGAGCTCGAAGCCGGCGTGCGGCCAGGCCTCGGTGGTCAGGTCCTCCGACCCGGCGCGGCGCTCGTCGAGGGGCGCGATGCCGAGGCCGCGCAGGACCTCGGGCGCCAGCCGCGCCGCCACCCGCTCGGTGGTGCGCTCGCCGGTGAAGTCGGGTCCGAAGTCGACGCGCCCGCGCTCGGCGGTCGCCTCCCCCGACTGCTCGGCGCCGTCGAGCGCCGGCGCCTGCCGGAAGTCGCGGGTGTGGTCGTCGTCGCCGAACCCGCCCTCCGAGGCCGCGCGCAGGCTGGCCACCGCCGCCGCCGCCTCGCCCTGCGTCGGCTCGCCCTCGAGCTCGAGCCAGGCGCCGCCCGGCGGCCCCAGCTCCAGCTCGGCGTGGGCCGCGGTCGCGAGGTCGAGGGCCTGCCGCGCCGGCCCGGTGAACCAGGTCGGCTCGCTCTCGGCGTCGAGGCCCCAGCCGTCGTCGACCGACGGCTCCGGCGCCGACGGCGGATCGACGCGGTGGCGGGTCCCGGTCACGTCGTCGTCGACGTCGCCCGCGGTGATCGAGATCTCGTAGTCGTCGTCGCCGTCGTCGTCGCTGCGCGCCAGCCCGAACGGGATGAGCAGCTCGGCCATCGGCGACGGGCCGGCGCCGGCCAGCTCGTCGTAGTTCTGGCGCACGTAGTCGACGTAGCCGAGCGCGCGCGGCTCCTCGGGATCGACGGCCAGCGCCGCCTCCCAGGCCAGGAGCGCGCCGTCGATGTCGCCGGCTCGGTAGCGGTCGAGGCCGCGGGCGACCAGCGCGTCGATGTCGGGCGATGCCATCTCGGCCACGTTCCGTCGGGGTCAGGCCCCGGTCTTCGACACCACCCCGCGGAACATGTTGAGGGTGCGGCTCAGGGCCTCGGTGCCCTCGGTGAGGGCGGCCAGGTCCTTCTGCGCGATCGCGCCGCGCACCCGCTCGATCACGCCGCGCGCCTTCTTGACCGCGTCCTGGCCGAAGTCGGAGCCGCTGATGATCTCGGACACCCGCGGGAACAGGGCCTCGACCTCGTCGAGCACGCGCTCGGCGGTGTGGCGGGCGCGCTCGAACTCCTGCCCGCTCTTGACCTCGACCATGTAGTCCTTGTTGGCGTCGACCATCTTCCGCAGCTCGTCCTCGGTCAGGCCGCTGGTGGCGGTGACCGTGATCGACTGCTCGAGCCCGGTCTCGAGGTCGCGGGCGGTGACCGAGACGATGCCGTCGGCCGAGATGTGGAAGGTCACCTCGATCTCGACCTCGCCCCGCGGCGCCCGGCGCAGGCCGGTGAGCACGAACTCGCCCAGGAGCTCGTTCTCCTCGGCGCGGTCGCTCTCGCCCTGGAGCACCAGGATCTTCACCGAGGTCTGGTTGTCCTTGACGGTGGTGAAGACGTGGGACTTGGAGGTCGGGACGGTGGTGTTCTGCTCGATGAGCTTGTGGAAGTACCCGCCCACGATCATGATGCCCAGCGAGTGGGGGGTGACGTCGAGGAGCAGGATGTCGTGCTTGTCGTCGACCAGGGCCGAGGCCTGGATGGCCGCGCCCAGGGCCACCACCTCGTCGGGGTGGACGCCCTTGCACGGCTCGAGGCCGAAGAACTCGGCCACCCGCTGCTGGACCAGCGGCATGCGGGTCATGCCGCCGACCAGGATGACCTCCTCGAGGTCGCCCTTGCCGACCTCGGCCTCCTCCAGGGTGCGGGCGCAGATGTCGACGGTGCGCTCGACCAGGTCGGCGGTCAGCTCCTCGAGCTTGTCCCGGGTCAGCATCGTCTGCAGGTGCAGGGCCTCGTTGCGCCCGGTCGAGATGATGAACGGCAGGTTGATCTCGGTCTCGCGCACGCTCGACAGCTCGCACTTGGCCTTCTCGGCCACGTCCTTGAGCCGCTGCAGCGCCATCTTGTCCTTGCGCAGGTCGATCTTGTGCTCGCGCTGGAACCCGGCGACCAGCCAGTCGATGATGCGGCGGTCGAAGTCCTCGCCGCCGAGGAAGGTGTCGCCGGCGGTCGACATCACCTCGAACACGCCGTTGCCGATCTCGAGGATCGAGATGTCGAAGGTGCCACCGCCGAGGTCGTAGACCGCGACCCGCCGCTCCATGGTCTTGCCGAAGCCGTAGGCCAGGGCGGCCGCGGTCGGCTCGTTGATGATGCGGATGACGTCGAGGCCGGCGACCCGGCCGGCGTCCTTGGTGGCCTGGCGCTGGGAGTCGTTGAAGTACGCCGGCACCGTGACCACCGCCTTCTGCACCTCCTCGCCGAGGTACTCCTCGGTGATGAGCTTCATCTCCTGGAGGATGTAGGCCGAGATCTCGGGGATCGAGAACACCTGATCGCGCAGCATGATGCGCACGTCGTCGTGCGGCCCCTCGACGATGCGGTAGGGCACGGTCTCGAGCGACTGGCGGACCGCCGCCGACCCCCACTTGCGCCCGATCAGCCGCTTGGCCGCGTACACCGTGTTCTCGGCGTTGGTGATGGCCTGGCGCTTGGCGATGTGGCCGACCAGGCGCTTGCCGTTCTCGGCGATGGCGACCATGGACGGGGTGGTCTTGTAGCCGCCCCGGTTGGGGATGACGACCGGGGTCCCGTCCTCCACGATCGCGACGCACGAGTTGGTGGTGCCGAGATCGATGCCGACGACCTTCTCAGTGGGCATGCCGCCCTATTCTCGCAGGATCCTGGGGGTCCTGGCCAGCCGGCGCCCCCAGCTACCCGCCTGCTACCCGTGAGGGCCCGGGGCCCCGCCCGCCCGGCGCGCGGCCAGCTCAGCGCGCCAGGTCGGCGCGGACCGCGCGCAGGTCGGCGACCAGCTCGCGCTGGAGGACGTCGTTCTCGCTCTTCATCGCCAGCGCCATCACCAGCACCTCCTCGGCCTCGTCGAGCCGCCCCAGCCGCCGCAGGACCTGGCCGAGGATGCGTGCCGTCGACGGGTCGCTGCCCTCGAGCGCGGCCGCCTTCTTCGCGTAATCGAGGGCGGCCTGCAGCTCGCCAGCGCCGAGCGCGCACACCGCGGCCCGCCGCAGGTAGCGGGCCTGACCGTCGAGCTTGACCGCGGCCGCGAACAGCTTGAGGGCCTGGGCGGCGTCGCCCGAGACCTCGGCGACGCAGGCGCGGTCGAACAGCTCGGCGGCGTACTCGGCCGGGGATTGCGGCGCGGTGGCCGGGGTCGAGCCGCTGCGGCGCCGGCCGGCGCTGTCGTCCGTGAGCTCGGTGTGGGCGCGGCTGATCGCCTCGAACACCACGTGCAGCCGCTCGCGGTAGACGCCGATCTCCCGGCCGTAGAAGCGATCGGGGTGGAACAGCTTGGAGCGCTCGAAGAACGCGCGCTTGAGGGTGCGGCGGTCGGCGCCGCGCGGCAGCCCGAGCAGCGCCCACGGGTCGCCGGTCGCGATCAGGCGCAGGCCGACCAGCACCCGCCGCCGCTCGGCGTCGCTCATCGCGCCGGGCTCGGCGAGGGCGGCCAGCTCGTCCGGGGTGGGGTCGTGGAGCTCGGGGATCGGCGCGCCGCCCGAGGTCGGCGGCGGCTGTGACGAGCTCCGGCTCCGGGGGCCAGCGGCGGCGACCGGGCCCGGCGCGGGCGGTGGCGGTGGCGAGGCGCTGACGGTGGCGGCCCGCACCGGCGGCGGCGAGGCGCCGACGGTGGCGGCCCGCACCGGCGGCGCGGCCACTGGCCGCGAGCCGGTGCCGCGGGCGAGCGCGGCCCCCGCGTCGTCGCCGGGCGCCAGGATCGCGCCGCGCTGCCACAGGCCCCGCACGATCTCGATCACGCGCTCCGTCGGCAGGCCGGTCATGAGGATGAGGTCCTTGAGCGACGTGGCGCCGTCGAAGCGCGACCACACGTAGTACTCCTCGGTGCCGAACCCCGCCTTCATCGGGTCGAACCGCGGGTTCTGCGCCAGCCGCTGCGTGGTGGCGCCGACGTCGGGGATCGCGGGTGGGACGACGCTCATCCGATCGTCCCCGAGGCTACCACGCGGCCCCGGTCGGCAATCGATCGATCACGGGAGCGTCAGCGGCGTCACGCCCACCGCGCCGGGCGCCGGCCCGCGGATCAGGCGGGGCCGCGCGCCCCGCCGGTGAAGGCCAGCTCGAGGATGGCCTTGTGGGTGTGCATGCGGTTCTCGGCCTGGTCCCAGATGGCGGCGCCGCGCGGGCCGTCGAGGACCGAGGCGGCGATCTCCTCGCCGCGGTGCGCGGGCAGGCAGTGCAGCGCGATGGCGCGACCCGAGGCGTGGAGGAAGAGCCCGTCGTCGACGAGGTAGCCGGCGAAGGCCTGGGCCCGCGCCCGCGCCTCCTCCTCCTGCCCCATCGACGCCCACACGTCGGTCCTGAGCACGTCGGCGCCGCGCGCCGCCGCCACCGGATCGGCGACGATCTCGATCGAGGCGCCGGCGGCGCGGGCGTCGGCGACGACGTCGGGATCGGGGTGGTAGCCGTCGGGGCAGGCCAGGGTCAGGGTCAGGCCGAAGGCGGCGGCGGCGTGCAGCCAGCTCACCGCGACGTTGTTGCCGGCGCCGATCCAGGCGTAGCGGACGTCGACCGTGCCCAGGTGCTCGCGCACGGTCAGGAGGTCGGCCAGGATCTGGCACGGGTGCTCGCGGTCGGGGAGCGCGTTGATGACCGGGACCCCGGCGTGGGTCGCCATGGTCTGCAGCCGGTCGTCGCCGAAGGTGCGGAAGACGATGCCGTGGCAGAAGCGCCCGAGCACGCGCGCGGTGTCCTCGACCGGCTCGCCGCGCGCGAGCTGCGAGCCGCTGCCGGTGATGACCGTGGCGTGGCCGCCCAGCTCGTGGACGGCGACCTCGAAGCCGACCCGGGTCCGGGTCGACGCCTTCTCCATGACCAGGGCCACGTGCTTGCCCGCCAGCCACGGCGCGGCGCCGTGGGGCCGCGCCCGCTTGTAGGCGGCGCTGGCGTCGAGGAGCTCGGTCAGGGTCCGGGCCGACAGCCCGGCGAGGGTGAGGAAGTGGGGCATCTCGCGACTCGCTCAGGTGGGGGTGGCGACGCCCTCGGCCAGGACCTGGCCGAGCACGGACACGGCCTCGTCGAGCTGGGCCGGCGAGACCACGAAGGACGGCGCGAAGCGGACGACGTCGGCGCCGGCCAGCGACAGCAGCACGCCCAGCTCGCGGGCGCGCGCGACCACGGCGGCGGCGCCGGCGGCGACCCGCAGGCCGCGCAGGAGGCCGCGGCCGCGGGCCTCGAGGGCGGCGCCGGGGTGGGCGGCCACCAGCCCGGCGAGGGCCTGGCCGAGGTGCTCGCCGCGGGCCGTGACCTGGGCGAGCAGGCCGTCGCGCTCGACGATCTCGAGCACGGCGACGGCGGCGGCGGTGGCCAGCGGGTTGCCGCCGAAGGTCGAGGCGTGGGGCACGGCCCCGCCGGGCGCGGCGGCCAGGCCGGCGGCCGCGCGTTCGGTCGCCAGCACGGCGCCGACGGGGACGCCGCCGCCCAGGCCCTTGGCCAGGGTCATGACGTCGGGGGTGACGCCGTCGTGCTCGTGCCCCCACCAGCGGCCGGTGCGGCCGACGCCGGTCTGGACCTCGTCGAAGACGAGGAGCGTGCCGGTGGCGTCGCAGGCCTCGCGCAGGGCGGCCAGGTAGCCGGGCGGCGGCACGACGATGCCGCCCTCGGCCTGGATCGGCTCGACGATGATCGCGCACGCGGTGGGCGCGGCCAGCGCGGTGCGGGCCGCGGCGGCGTCGCCGAAGGGCACGAACTCCACCGGCCCGAACAGCGGCCCGAAGCCCTCGCGGTACTTGGGCTGGCCGGTGAGCGAGACCGTCGCCACCGAGCGGCCGTGGAAGCTGCCGTGGGTGGCGACGATGGTCGTGCGCGCCGGCTGCCCGGCCACCACCTGCTGCCAGCGCCGCACCAGCTTGATCGCCCCCTCGTTGGCCTCGGCGCCCGAGTTGCAGAAGAAGACGCGCTCGGCGAACGAGCGCCCGGTGAGGGCGAGGGCGGCCTCGATCTGGGGCTCGTTCCAGTACAGGTTGGAGACGTGGGTGAGGCGGCCGAGCTGCTGGGCGAGGCGGCGGGTCAGCTCGGGGTGGGCGTGGCCCAGGCAGCACACCGCGATGCCGGCGGTCATGTCGAGGTAGCGACGGCCGTCGACGTCCCACAGCTCGGCGCCGGCGCCGCGGGCGAGCACCACCGGCTGCTGGCGGTAGTTCTTGATGAAGGTGCGGTCGGCGACGGCGAGCAGGTCGGCGGCGGTGCGGGTCATGGCTGGGCTCCGGGGCGGGCGGGGGCGGCGGCGGCGGTCACGACCTGGGTGCCGACGCCCTCGCGGGTGAAGATCTCGAGCAGCAGGGCGTGCTCGAGCCGGCCGTCGATGATGTGGATCTTGTGCACGCCGGCGGCCAGCGCCGCCAGCGCCTGCTCGACCTTGGGGATCATGCCGCCGGTGACCACGCCCTGGGCGATGAGGGCGCGCGCCTCGGCGTCGGTCAGGCTGGAGATCAGGCGGCGGTCGCGATCGAGGACGCCGGCGATGTCGGTGAGCAGCACCAGCTTCTCGGCGCCCAGCGCCTGGGCCAGGCGGGCGGCGAAGACGTCGGCGTTGACGTTGAGGGCGTTGCCGTCGGGGCCGGTGGCCAGCGGCGCCACCACCGGGATGTACGCCGGCAGCAGCCGATCGATCACCTCGCGGTCGACGGCCTCGACCTCGCCGACCAGGCCCAGCTCGGGGCGGACGATGCGGGCGCGGGCCAGGCCGCCGTCGCAGCCGGTGAGGCCGACCGCGGCGCCGCCGAGGTGGTTGACGAGGCGGACCAGCTCCTGGTTGAGGGCGCCGCCCAGCACCATCTCCACGACCTCGAGGGTGGAGGCGTCGGTGACCCGCTGGCCGTCGACGAAGGTGGCCTGCTGGCCGACCCGGTCGAGCATCTGGGTGATCTGGCGGCCGCCGCCGTGGACGACCACCAGATCGATGCCGACCCAGTCGAGCAGGATCAGGTCCTCGGCGAAGCGCCGGCGCAGGAGCGGATCCTCGAGCGCGGCGCCCCCGATCTTGACCACCACGGTCTTGCCCCGGAACTCGGAGATGTAGGGCAGGGCCTCGACCAGCACCCGGGCCTTGGCGATCAACTGCTCCATCGCGATCTCGTACCACGGCCCCGCCGCCCGCCGCCGCCGCCGGGCGCGCCGGGCGCGCCGCGGCCGCCGGCGTGAACCGGCTACAGCACGTAGCGCGCCAGGTCCTCGTCGGCGGCCACCGCCGCCAGCCGCTCCTGGACGTAGCCGCGGGTGATGGGGATGGTCTGCACGCCGATGTCGGGGGCGTTGTAGAGCAGATCGTCGAGCAGCCGCGCGAGCACGGTGTGGAGGCGGCGGGCGCCGATGTTGGCGGTGCGGGCGTTGACGTCGGCGGCGATGCGCGCGACCTCGCGCACCGCCTCGTCGGTCCACTGGATCGTGACGCCCTCGGTGGCCAGGAGCGCCGCGTACTGGGCGGTGAGCGCGTTCCGGGGCTCGGTCAGGATGCGGACGAAGTCGTCGGCGGTGAGCGGCTCGAGCTCGACCCGGATGGGGAAGCGGCCCTGCAGCTCGGGGATGAGATCCGACGGCTTGGCCATGTGGAAGGCGCCGGCGGCGACGAACAGGACGTGGTCGGTGCGGACCGGGCCGTACTTGGTGGTCACGGTCGAGCCCTCGACGATCGGCAGGAGGTCGCGCTGCACACCCTGCCGCGACACGTCGGCCCCGACCCGCTCCTGGCTGCCGGCGATCTTGTCGATCTCGTCGAGGAAGACGATGCCGTGGTGCTCGGCGCGGGCCACCGCCTCGCGGGTCAGGCGGTCGCGATCGAGCAGCTTGTCGACCTCCTCCTCGGTCAGCGCGTTCCACGCCGCGGGCACCTTGAGGCGCTGGCGGCGCTGGCGGCGGCCGAGGCCGCCGAACATCTCCTTGAGGCTGCCCATCATGTCGTCGAGGCCGCCCTGCCCGCCCGCGCCCGACAGCACGTTGAGGAGCGGCCCGTCCTCGGTGAGGTCGAGCTCGACCTCGCGATCGTCGAGCTTGCCGTCGCGCAGCATCGCCCGCAGCTTGTCGCGGGTGGCGGCGTCGCCGGTGGGCGCCTCGCCGGGGCGATCGGTGAAGGCGCGGCCGGGGCCGGACGGCCGCGGCAGGAGGACGTCGAGCAGGCGCTCCTCGGCGGCCTCGCGGGCGCGGCCGCGGACCTTGCCCGCCTCCTCGTCGCGCACCAGCTTGACCGCGACCTCGACCAGGTCGCGCACGATCGACTCGACGTCGCGACCGACGTAGCCGACCTCGGTGAACTTGCTGGCCTCGACCTTGAGGAACGGCGCCCGCGCCAGCCGCGCCAGCCGGCGCGCGATCTCGGTCTTGCCGACCCCGGTGGGGCCGATGAGGATGATGTTCTTGGGTGAGATCTCGTCGCGCAGCTCGCCCTCGACCTGCTGCCGCCGCCAGCGGTTGCGCAGGGCCACCGCCACCGCCCGCTTGGCCTCCTTCTGGCCGACGATGTAGCGATCGAGCTCGGCGACGATCGCGGCCGGCGTGAGCTGGGCCTCGGCGCCACCGGGCAGCGCGCGGCTCACGACAGCTCCTCCAGCGTGATCGAGCGGTTGGTGTAGATGCAGATGTCGCCCGCGATCTCGAGCGCGGCGCGGGCGATGTCGACCGCGGGCAGCGCGGTGTGGGCGTAGAGGGCGCGGGCGGCGGCCAGGGCGTAGGGCCCGCCCGAGCCGATCGCGGCCAGCCCGTCGTCGGGCTCGATCACGTCGCCCGAGCCGGACAGGAGGAACGTGACCTCGCGGTCGGCGACCAGCAGCATGGCCTCGAGCCGGCGCAGCGCCTTGTCGGCGCGCCAGTCCTTGGCCAGCTCGATCGCGGCGCGGCGCAGGTTGCCGCGGTGCTCGCGCAGCTTGCCGTCGCGGCGCTCGAACAGGGCCAGGCCGTCGGCGGCCGAGCCGGCGAAGCCGGCGATGGCGTTGCCGTCGCCCAGGCGGCGGACCTTGCGCGCCCCCGACTTGACCACGGTGTTGCCGAGCGAGACCTGGCCGTCGCCGGCGACCGCCACCGCCGGGCCGCGGCGGACGGTGAGGATGGTGGTGGAGCGGAGACGCGGCGGCTCAGGGTTCGGCATCGGGCGGGCCCTCGCCCGATCCCTTAGCACGGGGATGCGCCTGGTCGTAGACCGTCATCAGGTGATCGAGGGAGACCTGGGTGTAGATCTGCGTCGACGACAGGCTGGCGTGGCCGAGCAGCTCCTGGATCGACCGCAGATCGACCTTGCCGTCGAGGAGGTGGGTGGCGAAGGAGTGGCGGAGGGCGTGCGGGGTGGGCCGGGCGACGACGCCCGCGGCGACGCTCCACGCCCGGGTCAGGCGCTGCACGCTGCGCGGGGTCAGGCGGCCGCCGCCCTTGCCGACGAACAGGGCCGGGCCGCGGGTGAGGCCCGGGCGCGCCGCTTGCCACGCCGCCAGGGCCTGGGCGGCGGCGTCGCCCAGCGGCACCACCCGCTGCTTGCCGCCCTTGCCGCGGCGGACGGTCGCGGTCAGCGTGCCGTAGCGATCGCGATCGAGATCGCCGGTGTCGAGGCCGCACGCCTCCGACACGCGGAGGCCGCCGCCGTAGAGCACCTCGAAGATCGCGGCGTCGCGCAGGCGGAAGGCGGCGGCGCGCGCCGCCTCGGCGGCGGACAGGCGGCGGGCCGGCGGCCGCGCGATCGTGGCCGGCGCCTCGACCAGGCGGAAGGCGTCGTCGACGTCGAGGGCCCGCGGCAAGGGGCGCGGCTTCTTGGGCCCGCGCAACCCGGCCGCCGGGTTGGCGGCGATCACGCCCCGGCGGTGGAGCCAGCGGCCGAAGGTGCGCAGCGCGCTCAGCTTGCGCGCGATCGTGGCCGGGGTGTTGGCGCCGAACAGGCCGGCCAGGTGGTGGCGCACCGCGATGGCGTCGAGGCGGGCCAGGGGCAGCGGGGCGCCGGTGCGCGCGGCCAGGCTCTGCCGGAACGCCTCGACCTCGCGCAGGTAGCTGTCGACCGTGCGCGGCGAGTAGCCGCGCTCGACCGCGAGGTAGGCGGCGAAGCCGGTGGCGGCGGCGGACCAGTCCACGGCGCGATCGTGGGCACGAGGGGCGCCGGGGGCGACTTTTTTCGGGACGACGGTCGCCGGTGGCCCGTGTCCCTGGGGACGATGTCTCGTTCACCGTTGCCCGCCACCACCCTCCCTCCCGCCCCATCCCCGTCCCCGTCCCCGTCCCCGTCCCCGTCCCCGTCCCGTGGCGCGCGCCGCCGCGCGGCGCTGGTCGCCGGCCTCGGCCTGGCCGGCGTCGCCGCCTGCGTGGTCCCGGCCGACCCCACCTACCCCGGCCCGGGGCCCGCGCCCGCCGGGGCGACCGCCGCGCCGCCCGGCGGGCCCCCCGCCGCCAGCGGTGGGTCCGCGCCGGTCGAGGCCCACGCCGGCGAGCTGGCCGCGCCGCTGTCGGGGGCGCGCGTCAGCATCGACGGCACCGCGATGACCGTGGTGATGCCGGCGGGGTGGCGCGGCGCCTGGCAGGGCGACGAGGCGTACATGATCACGCCCACCGACGGTCGCACCCAGGCGCTGATCGCGGCCAGCGCCCACGCGCTCTCCGCCGAGGAGGCGACGCGACCGATCCAGGCCCTGCTGCTCGGCGCGCTCGCCGATCTCGATCCCCAGCTCCAGGTCGCGCGGGTCGAGACCTTCACCGTGCGCGGCCGCGCCGGCGCCCGCGCCGTGGCCCGCACCGGCGACCGCGAGGTGCTCGCCACCGCGCTCCGCGTCGACGGCTGGGCCATCGCGCTGGTGGCCGTCCACGCTCCCGCCGCCACCGCGGCGGTGCGCGCGGTCAGCGACACCCTGGTCGCCACCCTCGCCGGCGCGCCGGCGGCCGGCGACGGC
>CAADGB010000095.1 GCA_900696455.1 uncultured delta proteobacterium | reverse complement strand
CGGCCGCGGCGCGGACCTCGTCGCGCCGCGCCCCGCGCCGCGTCGCCTGCAGGCGGGCGGCGGCGATCTCGACCGCGGCCTCGGCGCGCGCCACCCGGGCCCGCGCGATCCGGTCGTCGAGGCGGCCCAGGAGCTGGCCGGCGGCGATGGCGTCGCCCTCCTCGACCAGCAGCTCGGCGATGCGGCCGCTGGCCTCGAAGCCGAGCTCGACGCGGTTGCCGCGGGCCTCGACCAGGCCCGGGGCGACCAGGGCCGCGATCGGGACCGACGGGGCGGCCGCGCCGCCGGTGGCGGCGGGCTGGGCGGGCGCCGGCGAGCGCGACCACGCCACGCCGGCGACGGCGGCGGCGGCGAGCAGGAGCGCGGCGCCGAGGGTGGTGCGGCGGGCGAGGGCGCGCGACCGGCGCGGGGGCGAGGACGACGTGGGATCGCTGTGGGTGGACACGGGGACCTCCGGGGGGCAGGCGCCGCTCACGCGGCGCGGCTGTGATCGATGGTGTCGACGGCGGTGACCCGGCCGTCCTCGACGCGCGCCACCCGGTCGGCGAAGCGCTCGAGGCGGGGGTCGTGGGTGACGACGACGACGGCGCGGCCCTGGATCGAGGCCAGCTCGCGCAGGAGCGCCATCACGCCGAGCGCGGTCCGGGTGTCGAGGGCGGCGGTCGGTTCGTCGCCGATGATGATGGGCGGGTCCCCGCCGAGGGCGCGGGCGATCGCGACCCGCTGCTTCTGGCCGCCCGACAGGTCGCCGGGCTTGTGGTGCATGCGGTTGTCGAGCCCGACCGCGGTGAGCAGCCGTCGGGCCTCGGCGTCGGCGTCGCGCGCGCGGGGGTCCTTCATCTTGATGGCGATCGCGACGTTCTCCTCGGCGGTGAGCGCCGGGAACAGGTTGAAGCCCTGGAAGATGAAGCCGAAGGTGCCGGCGCGGATCGGCGGCAGCTCGCGCTGGGCGAGGCCGGTCACCCGCTGGCCGCGCACGAACACGTCGCCCGAGGTCGGGCGCATCAGCAGGCCGAGGATCGAGATGAGCGTGGTCTTGCCCGAGCCCGACGGCCCCTCGATGAGGAGGATCTCGCCGGGGTACACCGACAGGTCGGCGCCCTCGAGGGCGTTCACCTGGGTCTCGCCGGCGCCGTAGATCTTGGAGACGCCGGCCAGGCTGGCGATGGGGGTGCGCTCGGTCATGGGGGGCTCCGCGGGTGGGAAGGGGTGGACGACGAGGGGACGGCTCGGTCGGTCGGTCCTCAGCCCTTGAAGACCGAGGCCGGATCGAGGCGCAGGACCTTGATGACGGACAGGAGCGAGGCCAGGCAGCACATCACCGCGGTCAGGATCGCGGTGACGATCACCAGGTCGCGGGTGAGCAGCACGTTGAGGTTGGCGCCGGCCATCGCCGCCCGCGCCGCCAGGGCCAGGCCGCCGCCCAGCACCAGGCCGACCGCGGCCGAGATCAGCGCCTGGTAGACGATCACGCGCAGGATGGCGCCGTCGCGGGCGCCCATGGCCTTGAGCGTGCCGTACTCCTTCAGGTGCTCGAGCGTGCCGTTGTAGAGGATCTGGCCGACGACGACGAGGCCGACGATCACGCCGAGCGCGGCGGTGGTGAAGAAGCCGGCGCCGACGCCGGTGCGCGACGACCAGTAGTGGCGGGCCCGCGCCGACATCGTCGGTCCGGTGTAGGCGTCGAGGCCGGGGAGCTGGTCGAGGCGGCGGGCCAGGTCTCCGGGGTCGACGCCGGGCGCGGCCTCGACCAGGACGTAGTTGAAGCGCTCGGCCGGGTAGAGGGCGTAGGCGCGCGCGCTGTCGAGGTCGGTCCACACGAACGGCGAGGTCGTGAAGCTGCGGATGCCGCGGGTCAGGCCGACGACCTCGGCGCGGACGCCGAAGATCTCGCGGCGCTCGCCGACGCGGTCGAGCTTGAGCTTGGCCGCCTCGGTGACGTCGACCATGATGGCGCCGGCCTGGTGGATGCGCGCCGGGTCGCCGGCGACGACGTTCCACGGCCGCAGCAGGCGGCCGCCGGGCTCGAGCCCCACCACCTGCACCCCCTGGGTGCCGCCGTCGGCGAGCCGGAACTGGCCGAAGGCGAGCAGCATGCGCTCGGCGTGGGCCACGCCCGGGACCGACGCCACCCGGTAGAAGGCGCGCTCGTCGATGGGCGCCGAGAAGTCGAAGTTCTCGCTGCCCTCCCCGGTCACCCACACGTCGGCGGTGGCGTGGTCGATGAGGTTCGACGCGTTCTGCATGAAGCCGAGGTACAGGCCGATCTGGACCAGCACCAGCATCACGCTGATCGACACCCCCGCCGCCGCGACCGTGAACTTGATCCGATCGTGCAGGAGGATCTTGCGGGCCAGGGTCCACACGCCTCCCGGTAGAGCACCTGGCGTGCCGGGCGCGCAGCGCGCCAAGTCTGCGTCCTGCGCCGGCGGCCGCGACCACCGCCGGTAACGTTTCGCTACCCCGGGTAACGGAACGTTACGCCGCCGTCGACAGCGCGGCGGTGGGCAGGAGCACGGTGAAGGTCGCGCCGTCGCCGGGGCGCGAGCGCACGACGAGGTCGCCGCCGTGGCCCCGCACCACCTTCTGGCAGATCGCGAGGCCGAGCCCGGTGCCGTCGGGGCGGGTGGTGAAGAAGGGCTCGAAGATCCGCGTCAGGTCGGCGGCGGCGACGCCGGCGCCGTGATCGACGACGTCGATCGCCACCCGGTCGCCGTCGCGGCGGGTGACCAGCTCGATCGCGGCGTCGGCCGGCGAGGCGTGGGCGGCGTTGTCGAGCAGGTTGCACAGCACCTGGCGCAGGCGGTGGGGGTCGGCCGCGATCGGCGGCACGTCCGGATCGTGACGGCAGGTCAAGCGCTGACCGCGGCCGGCCAGGAGCGGGGCGACGGTGCGGGCGGCCCCCTCGGCCACCTCGCGGGCGTCGACGGCCTCGCGGTGGAGCGCGAGCGGCTTGGCGTAGTCGAGCAGCTCGCGGACGTGGGCGTCGAGGCGGCGCAGCTCCTCGAGCGCGATGTCGAAGTGCTCCATGTCGTCGGCGGGCAGCGCCACCTTGCGCCGCAGCATCTGGACGTTCATCTGCACGCTGGTCAGCGGGGTGCGGATGTCGTGCGCGATCGCGGCGGCGAAGGCGCCGAGCGCGGCCAGCCGGCTCGCCGCCTCCAGCTCGCCGGCGAGGCGGCGCAGCTCGCAGGCCGCGGCCAGGCGGTCGGCGAGGCGCTCGCTGGCCAGCGTGGTCTCGCGATCGAGGATGCCGCCGCGGAGCTCGAGCGCGCCGTGGACGGTGGCGCCGGTGCGGACCGGCACCGTCAGGGTCGCGCCGTCGCGGCGCGCCGCGGTCCGCGACGTCGCCGGCGCGGTCGGCTCGGCCTCGTCGTCGCCGGCCGCGGCGGCGGGGCGGAAGCGCACGACCCCGCCGTCGCTGATCGCGGCCAGGGTGCGCTCGACGGTGGCGGTCAGCTCGCCGACGTCGCCGGTGGCGGTGGCCATGGCGTGGTCGAGCAGCTCGTGGCTGCGGGCCTTGCGCGGATCGACGCCGGCCTCGAGCCGCGGGCGCAGGCGCTCGGTGATCGCGAACACCGCCAGCGGGATGAGCGCGGCCAGGAGCAGGAGCGCGAGGCCGAGGCCGGGGAACCGCTCGCGCAGCTCGAGGGCGCCGACCATGGCGACGGCGGTGAGGCCGAGGCCGGCGAGGAAGAACGCCGCCTCCAGCGCGATCCCGCCCAGGGCGCTGCGGAACGTGAACAGGTTGGAGCGGACGCAGCCCAGGCCGATGAGCACGAAGCCGAACAGGACGACGAGGGTGGTCTCGATCCAGAGGAGCTGCGACCACAGCTCGCCGTCGATGCGGCGGTACAGCCCGTAGACGATGTTGGCGGTGATCCAGCGGACGATCAGCGCCGCCACCACCAGGCGCGCGCCCAGGCGGTCGCCCTCGACCCGGCGCAGGTTGCGCATCTGCCACACGATCATGAGGATCGTCGCCGGCACGAAGAACAGGGCGTTGGCCAGGTTGGAGCGCTCGATCGAGCGGCCGCTGGCGAGCAGCACCAGCGTGGCCAGGGTGGCGACCGCGATCGGCACCCGCCACCGCCACGGCAGCGGCCGGTTGAACGGGAACGACCACGCGAACTCGAGGGTGGCCCAGGCCAGGAACGGGGCCATGAGCGCGCACGGGTACATCACCGTGCGGTCGGCGATGTCGGCGCCGTGGAGCGCGGTGGTGCCGCGGAACAGCGCCATGGTGGCGTCGAGCAGCCCCAGGGTGGCGAAGGCGCGGTTGTCGTGGCGGGTCGGATCCGAGCGCAGGATGAGGATCGAGAACGCGACGCCGAGCGAGCCGATGAGGATGAGGATCACGCCGGTCACGGCTCGTCCTCGCCGTCGGGGCGGCCGCCGCCGGGGCGGACCAGGCCGAAGTCGTCGATCTTGCGGTCGAGGGTGGGCCGGCTGATCTCGAGCACGGCGCAGGCCCGCCGCTTGTTCCAGCCCACGGCCGCGAGCACGCGCTCGACGTGGCGGCGCTCGACCTCGCGCAGCGGCAGGAGCTCGTCGCCGTCGACGCGGCCGGTGGCGCGGGCCGGGCGCGGGCCGGCCGCCGCCGTCGCGGCGGCGCCGATCATCGGCAGGTGGCGGGCCTCGAGCACCTCGCCCTGCGACAGCACGACCGCGCGGGTCAGCGCGTTCTCGAGCTCGCGGACGTTGCCCGGCCACGGGTAGCGGGCGAGCGCGGCCAGGGTCTCGGGGGCCACCGCCCGCACCTGCTTGTGCAGCTCGCGGTTGATCTTGGTCAGGAGGCCCTCGACCAGGAGCGGGATGTCCTCGGGTCGCTCGCGCAGGGGCGGCAGCCGGACCTCGACCACGCGCAGGCGGTAGTAGAGGTCCTCGCGGAAGGCGCCGCGCTCGACCATCGCCGCCAGGTCGCGGTGGGTGGCGGCGACCAGGCGCGCCCGCACCGGCAGGGGGCGGCCGTCGCCGACGCGCTCGAAGCTGCGCTCCTGCACGACGCGCAGGAGCTTGGCCTGCAGCTCCAGCGACAGCTCGCCGATCTCGTCGAGGAACAGGGTGCCGGTGCCGGCCAGCTCGAAGCGGCCGGGCTTGTCGGCGACCGCGCCGGTGAAGGCGCCGCGGACGTGGCCGAACAGCTCGCTCTCCAGCACCCCGGGCGCGAACGCGGTGCAGTTGATGGCCACGAACGGGCGGTCGCGCTCGGCCGAGGCGTAGTGGATCGCGCGCGCCACCAGCTCCTTGCCGGTGCCGCTCTCGCCCAGGATCAGCACGCCGGCCTTGCTGGTCGAGACCGCGCCGATCTGCTTGTAGACCTCGCGGATGGCCGCGCTCTTGCCGATGATGTTGCCGACCTGGTAGCTCTCGCTGGCCCGCGCCACCAGCTCGCCCAGCGTGCGCTCGGCCTCACGCGACTCGGCGGCGCGGCGCACCACCAGCCGCAGCCGATCGATGTCGACCGGCTTGACCAGGTACTCGTAGGCGCCGAGCTGCACCGCCCGCACCGTCGACTGCATGTCCTCGCGCGCGGTCACCACGATCACCGGCGGCGGGTGCGGCGCGGCCCGCACCTGGGTCAGGACCGCGAAGCCGTCGGCCCCGGGCAGGCCCAGATCGAGGAGGATGACGTCGGCGCCCGTCGCCTCGCGCAGCGCCTCCCCACCATCGGCCGCGGTCACGACCTCGTGGCCCTCGCCGACCAGGAACTTCTCCAGGCTGCGGCGGATCGACCGATCGTCGTCGACCACGAGGACGCGAGTCATGGCGCGCCATCCATCAAGCGCCGTGCCGGACCGCAAGCCCTCGAGATCCCGTTCGCCACGTAACGGAACGTTACTACGAGCCCGCCCGTCGCGCCGCGGTCGCGCTCACGCCGGGCGGGTCTCGTCGTACAGCCGGTCGACGAGGCCACGGCTCGACCGCTCCTCGCCGCGCGCGATGGCGTGGATGAGCTCCACCACCCGCGCGTTGACCGGCGTCGCCACGCCGTGGAGGCGCGCCCGATCGACGACCTCGCCGTTCAGGAAGTCGATGGCCGGCACCCGGCCGCGCTCGATCGCGTACAGCATCGAGCTGCGCATCCGGCGGTAGCGCACCCCGATGGCCAGGAGCAGCGCGTGCTTGGCGGTCAGGCCCGGCGAGCCGACCTTCTTGCGCTCGGCGTCGGTGAGCGCGATCCAGTCGAGGTCGATCGTGCCCGCGACCTTCTCCAGCCGCACGTCCTCCTTGCGCGCCACCGCCACCACCTCGGTCATGATCTCGAGCGCCAGCCGGCGCACCCGGCGCACCCGCGCCAGCGGCCCCAGCCGCTCGCCGCCGATCGTGCCCAGCGACGAGATCGCGCAGTTGAGGGCCAGCTTGCTCCAGCGCGCGCCCAGCAGGTTGCTGGTCAGGGTCACCGGCCCCACCGCCTCGAGCAGCGCGCCCAGCCGCCGGCACGCCTCGTCCGGTTCTCCGGACATCCGGCCCAGGGTGAAGCCGCCGGGGGCGGTGCGGTCATAGACGCCGGGCTCGGGCATCGACGCCCCCCACGCCACGATGGCGCCGATCACGCGCTCGGCGCCGGCGATGCGCGCGATCCGGGCCTCGCACAGGCCGTTCTGCAGCACGACCAGGTTGCCGCCGTCGGCGAGGGTCGGCAGCGCGGCGCGGGCGGCGTCCTCGACCTGCGGCGGCTGGGTGGCGAGCACGACCGCGTCGAAGCGCTCGCCCGTGGGCGGCGCCGCCACCACCCGGCCGGGGATCGCGCGCTCCTCGCCCTCCTCGCGCAGGCGGAAGCCGTCGCGCTCGACGGCGGCGCGGATCTCGGGGTTGGTCGAGACCGCGGTGACGTCGGCGCCGACCTCGGCCAGCGTGCCGGCGACGATGCCGCCGATGCCGCCGGCGCCCATGACCAGCACGCGCAGCCGGGGCTCCCCCGGATCGAGCTCGGGATCCATGGCCCGGGTTGTACACCGGGCGCGCGCGGGCGGCTCACGCCAGCGGCAGGGCCAGGGTGATGGTCGTGCCCGCCCCCGGCGCGCTGCGCACCTGCATCGTGCCGCCATGACGGCGGAGGAAGGCCTGGACGTTGGCGAACCCGAGCCCGGTGCCGGCGGCGCCCTTGGTGGTGAAGAAGGGCTCGCCCAGGCGGGCCAGCGTGCGCTCCGACATCCCGGCGCCGGTGTCCTCGACCTCGACCCAGGCCACGCCGTCGCCCGCCCCGGTGCGCAGCGTGATCGATCCCCCGCCCGGCATGGCGTCGATGGCGTTGACCACGAGGTTGACCAGCGCCGCCAGCAGCTCGCTGCCGCTGGCGAGGACCGCGGGTGGCGCGCCGAGGCGCTCGCGAATGACGACGGCGCCGCCGCCCGGGGCGGCGCGCTCGCGGCACAGGCTGGTCGCCTCGCCGACCACGGCGTCGAGCTCGACCGGCGTCGACGCCGCGTCGGCGCGCCCGTAGTCGCGGAGCCGGGCCACGGTCTCGCCACCCCGGCCGACGAGGGCGGCGATGCGCTCGATCGACGCGGTGGCCTCGGGATCGGTGACCCGGCGGCCCAGGCGCACCAGCTCGAGCCCGATGGGGTTGAGCAGGTTGCCGAGGTCGTGGGCGACCCCGCTCGCCATCTGGCCCAGCGCCCGCAGCCGGTAGCCCTCGGCGATCTGGCGCGCCAGCCGCTTGCGCTCGCCGACGTCGAGCGACAGCACGATCAGGCCGTCGCGGTACGGCCGGATGCGCAGCTCGAAGAAGCCGCGGGCGCCGTCGGGGTACTCGAACTCGGTCTCCAGGGTCTCCGCCGCCCGCTCGCGCATGCAGCGGGCCAGGACCGCGAACACCGGCGTCGCCTCGATGCCCGGGTAGCACTCGAGCATCGTGCGGCCGACGAGCTCGGCGCGGGGGCGGCGGCCGTGGGTGGCGGCCGCGTCGTTGACGTAGCGGTAGCGCCAGTCGGGGCCGAGCACCTGCAGGCCCTCGAGCAGCGAGTCGAGGACGTCGACCAGCTCGACCGGCTCCATCCCGGCGGAGCGTACCCGCATCCGCGGCCCGCCGCCAACCGACTTGATCCTCGGTCAGGCGCGCCCAGGCGCGGGGCGGCTCGGAGCGCGCGAAGGCATCAGGTCAGGAACGCGCCGTAGGCGTCGATCCGCTCGTCGAGGCGGCGGCCGAGCAGGGCGTGGGCCGGGGCCAGCGCGGCGTGGATCTGGCGCGCCTCCTCGCGGTAGCGGCGGCGCTTGTCCCCGCTCCAGTGCGCCGGCGGCTCCTGCAGGTTGACGATGCGATCGGCGAGCTTGACCACCCAGATCTCGGCCGGGCAGGCGCGGATGCGGCGCAGGCTGTCGTCGAGCTGTTGCGCCTTGGCCAGAGCGGCGTCCTTGCTCAGCGCCGCCACGCCGAGGGCGACGTCGTCGCCGAAGCGCGCCGCGATCTCGGCCAGCGGCGTGGGCGTGTCCTCGACCACGTCGTGGAGCAGCGCGCACACCACCGCCAGGTCGGGCGCCGCCACCGGCTCGAGCACGATCGCGCGCATGACCTCGCCAGCGACCGAGGTCACGTGCAGCAGGTAGGGCAGGTGGGTGCCGGGGACGGTCTGGCCGGCGTGGCGCTCGGCGGCGAAGCGCAGGCTGGCCTGGTAACGCTCGGGCGACCACATGGGGGCATCGTCGCACGCCCGCGGCGCTTGCAGGCATACTCGGCAGGCCCATGCGCACCGACCTCCTGCGCGTCGTCACGCTCAACATCTGGAACCGGCAGGGGCCGTGGCCGGAGCGGCTGGGCCTCATCCGCGACGGCCTGGCCGCGCTCGACGCCGACGTGATCGGGCTGCAGGAGGTGCTGGGCTTCCCCGGCCTGCCCAGCCAGGCCGACGAGATCGCCGCCGGCACCGGCTGGCGCGTCCACCACGTCCCGGCCTGGCACATCGGCGGCGGCCTGACCTTCGGCAACGCGATCCTCAGCCGCCACCCGTTGCGCGACGCCGGCAGCCTGCCCTTGCCGTCGCCGCCCGATCACGACACCCGCACCGTCGCCTTCGCCCGCGTCGACGCCCCCCACGGGCCGTTCCCGGTGTTCGTCACCCACCTCACCTTCCAGCACCACCTGAGCAGCGCCCGCTGCGCCCAGGTCCGCGCCCTCACCGATCACGTCAAGCGCCTGGCCCCGGTCGACGGCCCGCCGCCGATCCTGCTCGGCGACTTCAACGCCGATCCCGACGCCGACGAGATGCGCTTCCTGCGCGGCCTGACCCCGCTCGGCGGCGAGTCGGTGTACTTCGCCGACGCCTGGCTGGCCACCACCGGCCAGGACCCGGCGGCGGGGCCGGGCTGGACCTACGACCGCCGCAACCCGTACGCCCTGCGCTCGCGCGAGCCGTCGCGCCGCATCGACTACGTCTACGTCCGCGGCCCGGACCGCCACCTACGGGGCGAGCCGCTGGCGGCCCGGGTCGCCCTCGACCAGCCCCGCGACGGGGTCTGGCCCTCGGATCACTTCGCCGTGGTCGCCGATCTCCAGGTCGCGGTCCGGCCGCACGATCCTTATTGAAGTGCGCGTTCGATTTCGGTCCCGGGCCCGACCGCGCTAGAATTTTCGGAGCAGGGAGATCACCTTCTGGGGCGTCCGGGGCAGCTACCCGGTGCCCGGCCGCGCGACCGTCCGGTATGGCGGGCAGACGTCGTGCGTGGAGGTGCGCACCAGCGCGGGCACGACGGTCATCGTCGACGCCGGCACCGGCCTGCGCGCGCTCGGCCAGAAGCTGGCCCGCGACTCGGGCGGCGCCGCCCGCCGCCACCACATCCTGCTGTCGCACGTGCACTGGGATCACATCCAGGGCCTGCCGTTCTTCGAGCCCGCGTACAGCTCGGGCAACACCGTCGAGGTCTACGCCCTGCTCACCGCCGCCGACGAGCTGCAGCAGGTGATCGGCGGCATCACCCGCCACGAGTTCTTCCCGGTGCCGCTCGAGGCCATCCCGGCCGAGATCAACTTCCACGAGGTCGACCCCGGCGTGGTCATGACCATCGAGGACGTGACGATCCTGCCGTTCGCCCTCAACCACCCCTTCGGCGCGGTCGGCTATCGCCTCGACGCCGACGGCACCAGCGTCGCCTACGTCAGCGACACCGCGCCCTTCACCGACGTCCTGCACAAGCAGCACTTCCTGTCCGGCCCCGAGCCGCTGAGCGACGAGGATCGCCGGGTGCTGGCCGAGATGCGGGGGGCGCTGGTGGCGGCGGTGCGCGGCTGCGACACCGTCATCTACGACACCCACTTCCTGCCCGAGGAGTACGCGCGCTTCCCTCACTACGGCCACTCGACGCCCGACCAGGCGCTCGAGATCGTCGCCGGCAACGACGTCCGCCGCCTCATCCTCTACCACCACGCGCCGTCGCACACCGACGACCAGATGGACGAGATCGCCGCCCGCTACAAGGAGCAGGGGGCCGCGGTCGGCGTCGACGTCATCACCGCGTGCGAGGGCATGTCGCTCGCGGTCGGGCCGCGGGGGCCGGCGTGAAGATCCGCTACTGGGGCGTGCGCGGCTCGTTCGCGATGTGCGGCAAGGAGTTCCTGCGCTACGGCGGCAACACGACCTCGGTCGAGCTGGTCACCGCCGCCGGCGCCCGCCTCCTCGTCGACCTCGGCACCGGCGCCACCGAGTACGCCAAGACGCTGATGGCCGGCGAGTTCGGCCAGGGCAAGGGCACGCTGACCGTGCTCCTCAGCCACACCCACCTCGATCACATCCAGGGCCTGCCCTTCTTCACGCCGTTCTTCATCAAGGGCAACCAGTTCCGCATCCTCGGCGCCGACCCCGCCGGCAGCTCGCTCAAGGGCACGCTGCAGAACCAGCTCGCGCCCCACTACAGCCCGCTCAACGGCCTCGAGAACCTGGCCGCCGGCGTCAGCATCGAGAGCTTCCTGCCCGGCAGCGAGCTCACGATCGACGAGTTCGAGGTCACGACCGCGGCCGTGCCCCACGGCACGATGTGGACCACCGGCTTCCGCATCAAGGCCGACGACCGGGTCGTCACCTTCCTGTCCGACGTCGAGTACCCGGCGCCGCACCGGCCGACCCGCGAGGCCTTCGCCCTCGCCGCCGGCGCCGACCTCCTCGTCCACGACGCCATGCACGACGACGCCGCCTACGCCATGGCCCGGGGCTGGGGCCACTCGCCGGTGTCGGCGGGCGTCCACCTCGCCGGCGCCGCCGGCGTCGGCAAGCTGGTCCTCTTCCACCACAGCCCCGACGCCACCGACGCCCAGATCGACAAGCTGGTCGAGGCGGCGCAGGCCCGCACCAGCATCCCGGTGTCGGCGGCCGCCGAGGGCGCGTATCACGAGGTCTGATCCCTTCACACGCTCCGAGCCGTTCACCCGCTCGGATCGGGGGGCGCGGGCGGCACGGCGCCGCTCGCCGGCGGCAGCGTCCGCACCAGCGCCGGCGCGACGCCGAAGCGGTCGACCAGCTCGTCGAGCCGGCCCTGGGCGGCGCGATCGAAGCGCTTGACCCGGCGGGCCAGGATGAGCTCGTTCTTGAGCGAGTGCTCCCAGCCGGTGAGCTCGGTGACCGTCACCTGGTAGCCGTGGGCCTCGAGCGCGAGCGCGCGCACGACGTTGGTGAGGTGGGAGCCGAGCTCGCGGCGGTGCCACGGGTGCGCGCACAGGGCGGCCAGCGCCGGCTCGCGCGGGCCGCGCTCGGCGAGCTGGCGGGCGACCTCGGCCTGGCAGCACGGCACGACCGCGCCCCAGTCGGCGCCGGCGGTGACGGCGCGGGCCACGGCCTCGTCGGTGGCGGTGTCGCAGGCGTGGAGCGCGGTGACCACGTGGACGCGCTCGGGCAGCGGGGCGTGGGCGATCGCGCCGCCGACCGCGGCCAGGCGGTCGCAGCCGAAGCGGGCGGCGCGCTCGGCGGTGGCGGCGACCAGCTCGGGCCGGGCCTCGATCGACAGGAGCCGGCCGCGCCCGGCCGGGGCCAGGCGGGTCAGGTAGAGCAGGAAGCCGAGGTAGCTCTTGCCGGCGCCGCAGTCGACGACGATCGGGTCGGCGTGGCGGGCCAGCGCGTCGTCGACGGCGGGGCCGAGGAGCTGGAGCAGATGGCGGATCTGCTTGAGCTTGCGCCGGGCGTCGGCGTTGAGGTCGCCGTCGCGGGTGAGCAGGTGCAGATCCTTGAGCAGCAGCTCGGTGGCCTCGGGCGCCGCCCCCGGCAGGAGCTCGGCGAGGACCTCGCCGGCGAGCCGCCGGTCGACCTTCTTGCGCACGCGCGCACTGTAGCCCGCCCGGGCGTCGGCCGCGAACGCCCGCCGCTCGCCGTCAGGCCGCCGCCGCCGCGCGGGCGGCGAGCTTGGCGCGGTGGGCGCGGGTCTTGACCGTGGCCAGGGACAGGCCGAGGCGGGCGGCGATCTCGGTCTCGGTGTAGCCCTCGCGGTAGCGCAGGTCGAAGACCGGGCCGTACTTGGGACCGAGCCGCGCCACCTGCTGGGTGGCGCGCGCGCAGCGCTGGCGATCGGCGAGCGCGTCGTCCGGACGCCGGACAGGAGCCGCGAGGTTGTCGAGGAGACCGCCGCCGTCGTCGTCGTCGCGGCCGGCGGACGCCAGCACCTCGCGGGCCAGGCGGCGCTGGCGGCGCAGGTGCATGAGCGCGGCGGTCGCGGTCACCCGGTAGAGCCAGGTCGAGAACGCCGAGTCGCCGCGGAAGCTCGCCAGGTGGCGGTGGGCGAGCAGCATCGCCTCCTGGGCGACGTCGTCGGCCGCGTCGTCGTCCTTCACGTAGCGGAGCGCGACCGCCCGGGCGTAGTGGCGGGCGCGGGCATCGAGGCAGCGGTCGACCAGCGGGGTTCGTGTCACCTGTCTCCTCCTTGGGCGGCTTCGTCACCCCGCTGTCGCAATTGCTGTTCCCGCACGAGTCCGCGATCGTAGACGAATGATCTCAGGTGGTTGAATCGACTTCGACCCCTCGGTTCGTCCAAGGACGTGGACTCTGTCTAGACGCATGGACGGTTCGTGATACGAGTCTGGACATGGTGCGTGTCCTGGTGGCCGACGACGACCCGCTGGCGGCGCGGCAGGTGGCCGAGGTGGTGGGCGAGGAGGTGCCGCACGAGGTCGAGGTCGCGACCTCGGCGGCGGCGGCGCGGGCGCTGGCGGCGGCCGGCCGCTTCGACGCCGCGGTGATCGGGTTCCGGCTCGGCGGCGCCGCCGAGGGCGCCGAGCTGGCGGCGGCGCTGCGCGCGGTCGATCCGCACCTGCCGGTGATCGTCACGACCGCGCCCGCGGACGCCGACGGCACCGAGCGGGCGCTGGCGGCGTTCGGCTGGCTGCACCACGTCGCGCGCCCGGTGGTGGCGGCCGAGCTCTTGCCGCGGCTCGAGGCCGCGCCCGAGCGGGCGCGCCTGGAGCGGCGGATGGCGCGGCTCGAGCGCGAGCTCGACCACCGCGAGCGGGCGCTGACCTCGACCTCGAGCGAGCTGGCCACCGCGACCGAGCGGCTGGTGGTGGCGGAGCAGCTCGCCGCGGTCGGCCGCGTGGTCGGCGGCATCGCCCACGAGCTCGGCCAGCAGCTCGCGCTGGTCGGCTACGCCGAGGCCCTCAAGAGCCGGCTGGCCAGCGACCCCGAGCTGGTCGAGCTGGCCGACGTGATCGTCCACGCCCAGAAGCGCCTGCTGGCCATGGTCGACGCCATCCGCGACTTCTCGGGCGGCGACCACGGCCGGCCGCTGGTGCGCGCGCCCGCCGATCTGGCGGCGGTCGTCGACGAGGCGCTGGCGATCATCGGCTACGACCGCGAGGTGCGGCGGCGGCGGCTGGTGCGCCGCCTCGACGCCCACCCGCTGTGCCGCCTGCACCACGACAAGCTGACGCAGGTCGTGATCAACCTCGTCCACAACGCCGCGCTGGCCAGCCCCGACGGCGGGGAGATCGAGGTGGCGGTGACGGCGCCGGCGCCGGGCACCGCGATCCTGACCGTCGCCGATCGCGGCGCCGGCATGCCGCCCGAGGTCCTGGCGCGCCTGGGCGAGCCGTTCTTCACCACCCGCGGCGAGCGCGGCTCGGGGCTGGGCGTCGGCATCTGCCGGCGCATCGTCGAGGAGCACGGCGGCGAGCTGACCTTCGAGTCGGCGGTGGGGCGGGGCACGGTGGCGCGGGTGCGGCTGCCGGCGATCGACGGCGCCGGCCAGGCCGACGGCGCGCGGCCGGTGGCGGCGCGCCCGCGGGGGGTGCGGACCGGAGGCGGCGCGTGACGCCCGCCCCCGCCCAGCCCGCGACCCAGGTGCTGGTAGTCGACGCCGAGCCTCACATCCCGCGCCTGGTCGCGCTCCTCCTCGGCGACGGCCACGTCGTCGACGCCGCGGCCGACGCCGCCCGCGCCCTCGAGCGGCTGCAGGCCGTGCCCTACGACGTCGTGCTGGTCGACCTCGAGTTGCCCGGCGGCGGCGCGGCGCTGGTCGAGCGCCTGCACGCCGCCGCGCCCGACCTGGCGGTGGTGGCGCTGGCGGCGGCGCCGACCCTGCAGTCGGCGGTGGCGGCGATGCGCCACGGCGCGTTCGACGTCCTGCGCAAGACCGTGAGCGGCGACGAGCTGCGGGCGGCGATCGAGCGGGCGATGCGGCACGGCGCCCTGGCGCGCGAGGTCCGCCGCCTGCGCGGCGAGGTCGACCGCGCCCGGGGCCTGGGCGAGATCGTCGGCGAGTCGGCGCCGATGCGCCAGCTCCTGGCCCTGGTCGAGCGGGTCGCCGCCACCGACGCGACCGTGCTCATCCTCGGCGAGAGCGGCACCGGCAAGGAGCTGCTGGCGCGCACGCTGCACCGCCTGGGGCCGCGCGCCGAGCGCCCGTTCGTCGCCTTCGACTGCTCGGCGCTGACGCCGAGCCTGCTCGAGGCCGAGCTGTTCGGCCACGAGAAGGGCGCCTTCACCGGCGCCGGGCGCGCGCGGCGCGGCCTGTTCCGCGAGGCGCACGAGGGCACGATCTTCCTCGACGAGATCGGCGACATCGCGCCCAGCGTGCAGAACAAGCTCCTGCGCGTGCTGCAGGAGCGCGAGATCAAGCCGGTGGGCGCCGATCACGTCGTCTCGATCGACGTGCGCGTGGTGGCGGCCACCAACAAGGATCTGAAGGCGCTGGTCGCCGCCGGCCACTTCCGCGAGGACCTGTACTGGCGGCTGGCGGTGGTGCCGATCCAGGTGCCGCCGCTGCGCGAGCGCCGCGAGGACATCCCGCTGCTCGCCGGCCACATCCTGGCCCGCCGCCGCGGCGCCGCCAAGACCGCGCCCGGCGCCACCGGCGCCGCCCGCTACCCGGCCACGCTCACCCACGACGCCCTGGCCCGCCTCCTCGCGTACCACTGGCCCGGCAACATCCGCGAGCTCGAGAACGTGCTGTCGCGCGCGGCCATCCTCTGCGACGGCGAGAAGATCCGCGCCCAGGATCTCGACCTCGCCGGCCTCGCCCCGTCACCGGCGCGCACCGCCCGCGACGCCGCCACCGTCGACCTGCGCGGCCTCGGCGACCACCGCACCCTCAAGGACGTCGTCGACCAGGCCGTCCGCACCGTCGAGAAGGCCGCCCTCACCCAGGCGCTCGACGAGGCCGCCGGCTCGCCCGCCCGCGCCGCCCGCCTCCTCGGCATCAGCCGCGCCAGCATCTACAACAAGATGAAGGAGTACGGCCTGACCGGCGGCGACCGCTGATCGGGGCCGACGAAGAGGAGGCCCTGGGTGATGTCTCTGTTCCGTTCGGCGTGGCGCGCAGGCGCCGTCTCTGGCGCGCTCCTGGGCTCGTCCGGCCCGGCCCGGCGAATAGGGGGACAGGATCCGGGGTCTCAACACCCTGACATCGCGAGCGTTTTCAGGGGCGTTGCGTTTCGGTCCGCGGACCAGCGCGATACCACAGCGGTCGCGCTCGCCCAACGTCGCGAGACGCCGTGGGTCGGTCGCGCCGGGCCGCGGCGCGCGAGCCGGGCCACGACCACCCGAAACGCAGCGGGCCCCAGAACTACAAGCATCCTGGTGGGTTGAGACCCAGGATCCTGTCCCCGGCGGGGAAGTGGGCGGAAAGGCTCAGGCCTGCGGCTGCGCGGTGTCTCGGCGACGGCGCTTGAGGTCGGCCTCCTCGCGCTCGAGGTCGGCGAACGGGTCGGGGGCGTGCTCGAACTGGAGGATGCCGAGGTCGGCGAAGCGGGCGCGCTGGCGGTCGGAGAGGAGGTCCATCTTCTTGATGGCGGGGACGATCTTGGCGAAGAGGAGCTGGCGGAAGAGGATCTGGCCCTGGTTGTCGAGGGCGATGGCCATGCACTCCTTGACCGGCAGGCCCATCTTCTCCCAGACCTCCTGGAACAGGAACCGGTCGCGCATGAGGCGGGCGGCCTCGTAGACGAAGTCCTCGCGCTCGGCCCGGACCTTCTCGGGCTGCTCCTTGTAGTAGTCGCGCAGCGACAGCACGCCGAACGCGACGTGGCGGGCCTCGTCGCCCATGACGTAGGCGGTCAGGTCGCGCAGCAGCGGCTCCTGGGTGTTGGCCCGGATCATCCCGAACGCGGCCAGGGCCAGGCCCTCGACCATGATCTGCATGCCCAGGAACTTCATGTCCCAGCGCGAGTCCTTGAGCACCATGTCGAGGAGTGTGCGCAGGTGCGGGTTGCACGGGTACGACACGCCGATCTTCTCGTGCAGGTAGCGGTTGTAGACGTCGACGTGGCGGGCCTCGTCGACGACCTGGGTCGCGCCGTAGAGCTTGGAGTCGAGGTCCTGCACCGAGTCGACGAGCTGGGCCGTGGCCAGGAGCGCGCCCTGCTCGCCGTGGAGGAACTGCGACAGCGTCCACGACGAGGTCTCGAGGTTGAGCTGCTGCTTCTCCTGGGTGGTCAGCTTCGCGTAGATGTCGGAGCCGTAGAGCGGCAGCAGGTTCTCCGGCCCCATGGGCTTGGTCAGGTCGGGCTGGTGGTGCCACGGCAGCACGTCCTCGGGGATCCACTGGCCGTGCTTCGCCTTCTGGTAGAGGTCGCGCAGCTTCTCGCGGGTCTCGGTGTAGCCCCACGTGTAGGTCACGTTGAGGATGGTCTCGAGCGTCTCGATCGACGGGCCCGAGGTGTCGACGGCGGTCGCGGTGGCGGCCATGGCTCCTCCCGGAAAGTGAAACTGATTTCAGTTTGGACTTGGAGTTGACGGGCGTCAAGGCGAAACTGGAGGGCATGGGGCGTCCGGCCTCGGTCCGTCCACCGCCACCGCCGCAGATCGAGCTCTTGCTGGTCGATCAGCGCGCGCGCCGCTTCGCCCAGGAGCGGGCGCGGCGCACGTACGAGGCCCTGGTCGAGGCGGCGGCCGCGGCCTTCATGAAGGACGGCTACGACGCCACCGGCACCCCCGACATCGCCGCCGGCGCCGGCGTGTCGGTGGGCACGTTCTACCGCTACTTCGACGACAAGAAGCAGGCCTTCCTCGAGGTCTGCCGGCGCAACCTCGCCGTCGGCTACCGTCGCATCCTCGAGCAGCTCACGCCGGAGCGCTTCGTCGGCAAGGCCCGCCACGCCACGATCGAGGAGGCGATCGCGATCCTGCTCGAGCACGTCGCCGCCTACCCGCGCATGCACCGGGTCTTCGTCGAGATGTCGCTGCGCGACGAGGACGTCGCCCGCCTGCGCCGCGCCTTCGACGACGCGTCGCGGGCCCGCCTGACCGCGCTGTGCGAGCGCATCGCGACCCGCGCCGCGGTGCCCGATCCCGAGGCCACGGCCTGGGTCATCTACACCGCGGCGGTCGAGTGCGCGAGCGCGGTCGCCGGCCTCCACGGGCCGCCCACGATCGAGGTCGGGCGGGCGCGGGCCGCACTTTCGCGCGTGATCGAACGGGCGCTGTTCGACGGCTAGCGTATCCTTCCCGGGATGCAGCACCGCCTTCGCTCGTTCGCGCTCGCCGTCGCCGTCGCCGTCGTCGCCGCCGGCGCCCTCGCCGCCTGTGGCGGCAAGTCCAAGGGCAGCGCCGCGCCCGGCCCCTCGGCCTCACCCGCGCCCACGGAGCCGGCGCCCGCCGCCGGCCCCACCGACGCCGAGCTCGAGGCGCTGTTCGGCCGCAGCCTCGACTTCTTCGACGCGATGGCGGCGGCGGTGGAATCGGCCGGCGACGATTGCCCGGCCATGGCCAAGGCCCTCGACGGCGTGTTCACGAGCCACCAGGCGCTCCTGACCGAGGTCAAGGCGTTCGAGGGCAACGAGGACGTCGACCGGAAGGCCGACGCCTACATGGAGCAGCACAAGGATCGCGTCCAGGCGGCGATGACCCGGGTCGGCGAGGGCCTGGGCGCCTGCGCCGGCAACGCCGACGTCGCCGCCGTGATGCAGCGCTTCGACGAGATGTGAGCCGCGACGCCGGCCGCCGTGGCGCACGCCCCCGCGCGGCGGCGCCCGACCGTCGTGGCGCGCGCTCGCCTTCACGCACCCCAGGCCGCCATCGCCGCGATGGCGCGCGGCCGTCGTCGGTCGACGACCGCCGCGGTTCGTGGCAGGCTGGGCGGCCATGACCCGCGCGCCCTCGCTCGCTGCGTTCCCCCGCCCTCGCGCTCCCGTCGCCGCGCTCGCCGTCGCCGCCGCCGCCCTCGCGTTCGCCGGCTGCGACAAGAAGGCCGACGCCCCCCGCCGCCCCCCGCCGCCGCCGGCCACCGTCGCCGCCGACGGCACGCGCACGGTCCCGGTCCACGTCAACGACGAGGGCTTCGAGCCGGCGAAGATCTCGGCGCGCGCCGGCGAGAAGCTCGAGCTCGAGGTCACGCGCAAGTCGAAGTCGGCGTGCGCGGCCCAGGTCAAGGTCGGCGACGGGCCGGTGGTCGACCTCGCCGTCGATCAGCCGGTCAAGCTCGCCGTGACCGTGCCGGCCAGCGGCGAGGTCCGCTTCGCCTGCGGCATGGACATGATGACCGGCGTGGTCGTCGTCGAGTAGCCGCTACTTGAGCTGGAAGGTGTTGGCGAAGCACGCCGGCACGCCGCGTCCGTCGACGGTGTGGGGCGTGTAGCGCCAGCCGCGGATCGCGGCGGCGAGCTTTTCGGCGACGTCGCCCGTCAGCTTGTAGATCTGCACGCTGGTCACCGCGCCGCGGCCGTCGATGCAGACCTTGACCGCGACGGTCTTCGGCACCTCCTGCCCGGGACGGACGATCGTGCTGATCCGCGGCAGGTCGCCGGAGGTTCGCTTGACCGCGTTGGGCGGGACGTTGACGGGCGCGGTCGGCGCGGCCGGGGCGGTCGGCGCGGTCGGGCGCACCGCCGGCTCGATGACCGCAGGCCGCGCCGCGGCGGCGCCTGCGGTCGGCGCGGTCGGCGCG